>CALMKY010000360.1 GCA_937867195.1 uncultured Saprospiraceae bacterium
TCAGAGTGATCTGACCACCATTTTCCTGATCCCTGAAATGTTTGACTCCAAAATACACCAAAGCCATTGAAATAATCATGCTGGTATATCCGATATAGGCACCATACTCCCACATAAAATCTTTATGGGCACAAGTAATCGTCACCAAAGCCATTAACAGACCTGAAATCAAACCTGAGATCAGGCCATACTTTAAAATTGTTTTTTGCATAGTTTTTAGATTATTTCCCAAATTTGATTAAATCAAGCCCCAAAATCATCACACTTTGGTATGATTTCTCAGAAAATCAATCTTAAGTTGACCAAAATACAGTAAATAAGGTCAACCAAGTCCAAGCTCCTTCGCCTTGATCAGGGCCTGCGTTCGATTTTTCACATTTAATTTATCAAATAATCGGGATGTATGTGTTTTGACTGTATTGAGCGATACAAATAAATTTTCAGCAATTTCCTGGTTTGTGTTACCTTTTGAAATCAGATACAGTACCTCCATTTCCCGCTTGGTAAGTCCTTCCATCGGCTTTAAATCAGCCGGCAGATCTATTTTAGTATTGACTTCTCCTGATTTCTGTAGAGAGAGACTTTTTTTCTCTTTTCTACCCAAATATACTCCCAGGACTATTGAAATCAATGCAATCAAGGCGGCGTAGATTTCATAGGAATGCAATCGTATCCAAAAGAAATATTCCAGGATGTTGAATGATAATACCAAGAGTGTCAGCAATGAGCCGTACATCAAAATAATTTTTATGGTCTTGGCATCTCTCATTTAATAGAAATGGTATAATAAGCACAGGTGGTCATAAAATTTCTTATGAACGGAATAGCTCCCAAAAGCCAAAATTGTTTTCGGGGCTTCAGGCCAAATTTAAACTGATAAATGGGATTGAATAAAAACCATTCTTTGTTAATGATCTTAAATCCTGCGCGTCTTACAATCTTTTCAAAACGTTCGATGCTGATACCGGTATCCTTTACATTCATTAGTTCCTGAATAGTGGGTTCACCCTCTCCAGCTAGTCTCAGGATACTTCTATAGATGGCCCTGGGCAATAAATGATAGTATGGCATTTTACTGGTCATTTTTTTTACACAAATCTGCTGATGACCACCGAAAGGCATATACCAGGGAGGAAATCCAAAATAAATCTGACCACCAGGCTTTAATAATTTTTTGAGTTGTACCAAAAATTGCTCCTGGTGGTAAATGTGTTCTATGACATCTTTCAGAATAATCAGATCAAAATGACCTGTATATTTATTTTGAAAATCAGGGTCTAATACATTTTCCGTGGTGTATCTCAGGCGCCCTGATTTTATCTCATTGGAATAGGTTTCGTTGGCAATCTCAATGCTTCGGGCTGCAAGATCTACTCCAAGGCATGTCGCTCCTTTTTCGTAAAATGGTTTGAGCACTCCTCCCATTCCACAGCCTATTTCAAGCACCACCGACTGATCGCTTATGGTCTGCGATTTTTCAATAAAGGGTATAACATATTGAGTGGTGTTGGCATATTGCTGCCTTACCATCTCTTCGCTATCGTAGTGTTGTTTGAGCACAGATTACTTTTTAGGCAAAAATAACCAATGTAAAATGGTTATAAGCAATTTGCAGGAAGTAATTATGCTCATGCAAATGCAGGTAATTCCAGACCCGGTCGGGGATAAAAAACCAGTTAATGAAAGGCCGGTTATTTAACCTTAGCAACCACTGCTTTGAAAGCTTCCGGATGATTCATCGCTAGATCAGCTAACACTTTTCTGTTTAAAGTTATTTTGTTAGAAGCCAGGGCATGAATTAATTTAGAATAAGAAAATCCCTCTGTACGAGCCGCTGCATTGATACGTGCGATCCATAAAGCACGGAACGCTCTTTTCTTAGTCTTGCGATCACGATAAGCATATTTCCAGGCTCTTTCGAGTGTATGCTTGGCGGCGGTAAGGACATTGCGACGAGCACCCCAGAATCCTTTAGTGGCTTTTAATAATTTTTTGCGTCTAGCGCGGGATGCAACATGATTGACAGAACGAGGCATAAATTTTTGTTTTTCAGCTTTCCAGGGATCTTTTAGATGCTTTGCTCCTGTTGGGCCGGTTAATAATTTGATTTAATATTAGATGCAAAGCATGCGTTTGACTCTTTTGGCATCTGCTGAAGATACCAGGGTGGCATCACGATTTGCTAGCTTTGCTTTTTTAGATTTTTGACGAAGCCTATGAGACGTATTCGCCTGAAACCTTTTCAATTTCCCTGTACCAGTCACGCGGAAACGTTTCTTAGCACTGGAGTTTGTTTTCATCTTTGGCATAACTGCTTATTTTTAAAGAGGTGCAAAGATAAGGGAATGTCGATATTTTCAAACGATTTTTTTAATGTTCTACTTCTTGACTGCTCCTTTCCTGGGGCTCAGTAATATAAACATTTTCTTTCCTTCTAATTTGGGAAGGGATTCACAGGTTGCAAATTCATCCAATTCCTTAATAAATTTCAGAAGTAAGAGTTCTCCCCGGTCTTTAAACACTACGCTTCGGCCTTTAAAAAATACATAAGCCCTTACTTTGGAACCTTCCTGAAGAAAATTTTTAGCATGCGCCAGCTTAAAATCAAAATCGTGGTCATCTGTATTGGGGCCAAACCTGATTTCTTTGATTTCGGCTTTTACAGTTTTTGCTTTTAATTCTTTCTCCTTTTTCTCTTTTTGAAATAAGAATTTATTGATATCGATAATTCGGCAGACCGGTGGTACGGCATTGGGTGAAATCTCGACAAGATCTAAATTGAGCGCTTCAGCCCATTTCAAAGCCTGGCGAATCGGATAAACTCCCGGCTCAATCGGTGGCTCACCTTCGATCACCAGTTCGTTTAAATTATCGCCTACAATGCGGACTTCAGGTACCTTAATGTCATTATTAATTCTAAAACCGTAATCTTTTTGATACGGTAGATTACGAGGGCCCATTTGTCTCGGAGGCCGCGGATAAGATGGTCTATTCTGCAAAGGAATACTGTTTAGTTAAAAAAAGATTTTAAATATTAAAAAATGTATATATGAATTACAAAGCTATAAAGATTTTACGGAGTTTAAAATAAGCTCTAAAATTTTAGCAGTACATCAGGAAGCAGCCTCTTTATGAACCATTATCATCAGGCCGGTCTTATCCTCATTCAGGATAGCTTCGAGCGTCGTACCTTCGGAGGGTTGCTCATTGAGGATAAACTCAGCAAGAGGATCTTCGACGTATTTTTGAATGGCCCGGTTTAACGGCCTGGCACCGAATTGAGGATCGTATCCCTTTTCCGCCACAAATCTCTTGGCTTCTTCTGTAAGCTCAAGCTTAAAGTTCATATTGCCTAATCTCTTGGTAAGATTTGCCAACGAAAGATCAATGATCTTAAAGATTTGTTCTTCATCGAGACTATTGAATACCACCACGTCATCGATCCTGTTTAGAAACTCAGGAGAAAACGTCCTTTTCAATGCATTTTGAATCACCGTTTTGGTATTTTCTTCCTGTGCTTCAAGACGGGCTTTGGTAGCGAAACCAACTCCCTGACCGAAATCCTTCAGTTGGCGAACACCAATATTGGAGGTCATGATAATCAATGTATTCTTGAAATCTATTTTACGACCCAGACCATCCGTCAACTGACCGTCATCCAAAACCTGTAATAAAATATTATAAATATCCGGATGTGCTTTTTCAATCTCATCAAGTAATATGACCGAATAAGGCTTGCGTCGAACTTTTTCGGTCAACTGTCCTCCTTCTTCATATCCGACATATCCCGGAGGAGCACCTATTAATCTGGAGACAGAGAATTTTTCCATGTATTCGCTCATGTCAATACGAATCAATGAATCCTCATTATCAAATAAATACCGGGCCAGTGCTTTTGCCAATTCAGTCTTACCAACGCCTGTGGGTCCAAGAAAAATAAAAGTACCGATTGGTTTCTTAGGATCTTTGAGACCTACCCGGTTTCGCTGGATAGCTTTCGTGATTTTTTCAATAGCTTCATCCTGTCCAATGATCACTTTTTTCATATCACCCGTCATATTGACCAGTCGCTTACTTTCAGACTGAGCAACCCGCTTTACCGGGATACCGGTCATCATAGCAATTATCTCGGCGATATCTTCAGTATCAACAGGAAATTTGCGGGTCTTTGATTCTTCATCCCACTGCTCCTTGGATTGTTCCAGCTTTGCCTGCAGTTTGGATTCTGAGTCACGATATTCGGCAGCTTTTTCGTATTGCTGGTTTTTAACTGCAGCATTCTTGAGTTCTTTGACAGATTCAATTTTTTGTTCAATCTCCTCAATATGTTTGGGTACATGAATATTCTTAAGATGTACCCGGGCACCCACCTCGTCCAAAACATCAATTGCTTTGTCAGGTAAAAATCTGTCAGTAATGTACCGGTCGCTCAATGCAACACATGCTTTGATGGCTTCATCCGAATAGGAGACATTATGATAGTCTTCGTATTTATTTTTGATATTGTGCAGAATAGAGACTGCTTCCTCTGCGGTAGGAGGCTCAACCATTACTTTTTGGAATCTGCGATCCAAGGCACCATCTTTCTCAATATATTGCCTGTATTCATCGAGTGTCGAAGCCCCGATGCATTGCAATTCCCCGCGTGCTAATGCAGGTTTAAATATATTAGAAGCGTCCAGGGAGCCGGTGGCACCGCCAGCACCTACGATGGTATGGATTTCGTCAATAAAAAGGATGACATCACGTGATTTTTCAAGTTCGTTCATGATGGCTTTCATCCGCTCTTCAAACTGACCACGATACTTGGTACCGGCTACGAGAGCTGCCAGATCCAACATGACCAATCTTTTATTAAAGAGGGTCCGACTCACTTTCTTTTGGATAATTCTGAGTGCAAGACCTTCCACAATGGCTGTCTTGCCCACACCAGGCTCTCCGATCAGGATTGGATTGTTTTTCTTTCTGCGACTCAGTATTTGGGAGACTCGTTCGATTTCATTTTCGCGACCAATGATCGGATCCAGTTTGTCTTCCTCTGCCAATCGCGTGATATCACGACCAAAATTATCTAAAACAGGGGTGCGGGATTTGGCCGCTCCTTTGCGTGGAAATTTTGAAGAAGCATCTTCATCATAATTTCCTTCAGATTCAGAAGGTGCTTGGGCAAAATAATCACTGTTAGCCAAATCTTGTTCCTGAATAACATATTGCAATTCACTTCTGAAGGTCTCGTAGTCTACGTCCAAATCACCGAGAATGCGGGTAGCTTCACTGTCTTTATGCTTGAGGATAGACAGCATCAAATGTTCAGGGCCTGTGGTGTCTTGTTTCATTTCTTTGGCTTCGAGAGCGCTGAGGCGGTAAATTCTCTCGGCGTGTTTACTCAATGGTAAGTCTTCACGGTTATTACTGGCTGGAGGCATATTGGCTAATTCCTTCGCCAATACTTTTTCCAGTTTGAATTTGAGCTCGGTACAATCTACCTCGAGGCTCTCTAAAACCTTGACTACTAGATTATCCCGATCTTTTAATAAGCCCAATAAGAAGTGTTCCGTACCTATAAAATCGTGACGAAGGCGATTGGCTTCTTCCCGGCTTTTTCTTATAACATCCTGAAACTGAGGAGACCTTTTATTACTCATCGATTAAATTTAGAATGAATGCTAAAACAATTATACGATTTTTGACTGACTTAGACAAAAAATTCATTGTATAAGTCTGTCTCTTTAAAATAAATGAACAAAGAACCGATAATAAATTTCAATGCTTAAATCAACATTAATGAAACTCTAACATTTCAGACCTCAAAAATGTTTTCTACGCTTTATATACAATCAAAATTGAGCCCAAATCTCTTAAGTAGACAAAAAAATATATTTTTGCCATTATTAATGACGATTTGACATGAAATATTCTATAGATAAAGAAGACAGATATGCCATATTTAAGCTCAATGAAGAAAATCTGAATTCATTGATTGCTCCTGATCTTAAGTCAGAATTTATTTTTTTGCGTAATGAGGGAGTCCGTAATCTGATCCTGGATCTGGGTCAGGTAAAATATGTGGATTCTTCAGGACTTTCATCGATCCTTACTGCAAATCGATTGTGGAAAGATTTTGGCTCTTTTATTGTTACCGGGGTGCAGCACGCTCCTGTCCAAAAACTCATCACCATTTCAAGACTCGAGAGTATACTGACCATAGTACCGACTGTAAAAGAATCTATCGAGTATGCCATGATGGAAGACCTTCAAAATGAACTCGAAGGGGGCGCCGAAATAGAAGAATAAAGGACATCACACCCTCCATGTCTAAATTTGAAGTATTGGTTTTGGGGAACAGTAGTGCTGTACCGGCTTACGGAAGACATCCTACATCCCATCTAGTCAATATTCATGAACATTTTCTTTTAATTGATTGCGGGGAAGGTACCCAGGAACGGTTATCACAGTATAAATGTAAACCACATAAGATCCAGCATATTTTCATCAGTCATCTGCACGGAGATCATTATTTTGGATTATTTGGTTTGATTACTTCGATGAATCTATCTGGTCGTAAAGATAAGTTAACCATCTATTCTCCTGCAGGAGTAAGCGAATTGGTTGCGGCGATAAGTCAACTGTCCAACTCAGTCTTCAATTACGAAATTGATTGGAAAATCATCAAACCAAATGAGACCCAAACCTTACTCGACGATAATGTAAAATCGGTTATTGCCTTTCCTCTCAATCATCGCATTCCTACCTTTGGTTTCCTGGTAAAAGAAAAACCTGGTAAGCGTATTTTTAAATCGGATGCGTTCGGTGAAAACCCACTTGAATATGAAATCATCCGTCAGCTCAAGGATGCTAAAGATTATACCTACCCGGATGGGACGATTTTAAAATATGAAGTTTACACGTCCCCTCCAAGCTTTCCGCGTACGTATGCTTTTTGTTCGGACACCCTGTATGAACCTGCCGTGATTCCTCATATTGCTAAGGCCGATTTACTTTATCATGAAGCGACGTATACAGAATTACACAAAGACAAAGCCAGAGAAAACCATCATAGTACAGCGTTGGACGCAGCCAGGATTGCGGCTATGGCTGAAGTTAAAAAATTAATCATTGGACATTTCTCGTCCAGATATAAACAACTCGATCACTTTACTACCGAAGCCAGAGGAATTTTTAAAAATACTCAGTTGGCTGAAGAAGGTACGTGGTATCCGGTTTGATTAGTTGACTTCCTTCAATAATTTAATATTTAATCCAAGATATTCTTCACCGGATTTGGGTAGTTGATCCAAGGTTGTAAAGCCATGCTGATAATAGAGGGCGTTTAATGCCACCAATTTATGGCTTAATTGAACAAAAACTGATTTTGCACCCATTCGACCGGCTTCGGTAAGTGTATGAGTAAGTAATTTAGTTGCTATGTATTTTCTCCTGTGCAATTCATTCACCCAAATAAAAATGATTTCACAGTATGTAAAGCTTCTACGAAGAAGGAATATACATCCTTCGATCTCATTGTTTAGTTTGGCAAAAAACACTTCCGCTTCTCCTTTATTGATGAGATGTCTTGCGTTATCCAGATATTTGCTCAATTCTGGTACATTGAAATACTTGGTCTTAAATTGAGCCCAGAAATTTTGTAATCTGATATCCGCATCTGGTAACCCATTGAAAGTATTGATGGATACTGACCTCAGGTCAGATTGCTTTTTTTCCTTTTTAATGCGCGAATAAAAGCTTTTTTGACTCAAGGAATTTTCGAGTGAATCGATATTGAGCCATAATTCCGGAGATACTTCTGATAGCCATTTATTGGTTGCTTCCTCTGCCGAATGCCAGGATTTTTCCAGAACAGAAATCAGGTCTTTGGCAGATTCACTCGGACCTACGAGCCTCTTCCGTTTATCATGTCGATCGTTTTGCTCTATAATCAAATCTTTTTGAACCATTTGATTGATCGTATAGACAACGTCGGGGTGAGTTTTATTCTGAATTTCAGCTAATTCTGTGACAGATAAAAATCTTTTATAATCCCTGAAAATTTGCAAGATTGAATGCCAGCGATAGGGAATGTCGATACCGAGTTCGGCATATACACGCATTTCTTCTTCGACAAGATAGTCGGCTAAATGTCGCATCCTGTGGTGCAGATTTTTAATCTTTGGGGTCATTATTAAATAAATAAAATTGGCAACAAAATACGTTAAATGATTGATATTTAAGACTGAGTTAATTTTTACACCTATGGGATAAACACGAATCCTCTTTGAAGACTTTGTTTTGAAAATCCAGGGAGGGAGGGATTGCGTATAAAGAGCCTGGTATTAATACAATTTGATTTTGATTAAGTTTGCCTGCGCTAATCATTTTTTTTCTAAAACCTTACGACATACCACGAAAGACTCATGTGTGCCAAACTTGCTGATATGCTCGAATTTGAAAGAAAGGGTTCTTTCGTAGGGCGAGATTTGGAGATTTCAATATTTCAAAAGATTTTATTGAAGGAAACCAATACCCTCTTACTGTATTTTTATGGACCTGGTGGCCAGGGAAAAACCACCTTAATGAAAAAATGCATCGATGTATGCCAACAATACCATATTCCATACATTCATTTGGATGGTAGAGAAATCAATGCTCATCCTTCCAGCTTTATAGAATCATTACATAGCAAACTAAGCCTGCGGCCATTTGAAGATGTGATTGAATCCCTGGATAAACTTCAGCGGGAACACGTATTGTTTATCGACACATATGAAAAATTATCACCGATCGATGACTGGATTAGAACGGTCTTTTTACCACAATTGCCTACTTTTTTTTCTACGGTTATTTTTGGCAGGAACCCCCTGTCTCTTTCCTGGACTATAGATCCCGGGTGGAAAAAATACATGCAATCCATACAGTTGCGCAATCTAAGCCCGGATCAGGCAAATCAATTTTTAGTCAAGCGACATTTGCCCAGCCATGCAATCCCTGAAATATTGTCGTTTACCCATGGTCACCCTTTGGCTTTATCATTAGTGGCCGATATGTATTCGTTAGCAAAGAAAGCCGAGTTCAATCCAGATCAAAGTCCGGATTTAATCAAAAGTCTATTGGAATTATTTGTACAAAATGTACCCGGCCCGGCACATCGGGCGGCATTGGAGATCAGTGCATTGGCGCATTTTACCTCAGAGTCGTTATTGCAGGAAGTATTGGGGATGGAACAAGTACAAGGTCTATTTGACTGGCTCCGGAATTTATCATTCTTTGATCAAAATAACAGCGGCATATTTCCTCACGACATCGCCCGCGAAACACTTAGCCGCGATGTCAAGTGGCGGAACCCGGACTGGTATCATGCCCTGCATGATAAAATCAGAAACTATTATATTAAAAAATTATCCACAACCAATGGTGTACAACAGAGAATCGTACTCAATGAATTAATCTTCTTGCATCGACTCAATCCTATGGTCAAACCTTTTTTTGATTGGGCGGAGCATGGTAGTTATTGGCAGGATCAATATAAAATGGATCAGGATTTTGAACCGTTGTATCAAATGGTATTACAGCATGAAGGAATCGAATCCGCGGAATTGTTCTCCTATTGGGCTAATTCACCTGCCAGTGAAATTTGGGTCTATCGAAATCCGGAACAACAAGCACTGGCCTTCGTAATGCGAATACAAATTCAAAAAATAAAGGCCGAAACGCCGGATCAATTTGTAAATGAAATAAAATCCTTTGCAGATACCAATTGGAACCTAAGACAAGAAGATCATATAAGCTTATTTAGATATTGGATGGCTAAAGAGTCATATCAAAATGTATCCAATCTCCAGAGTGTAATGTTTCTTTCCATCGTTCAGTATTATTTTACGCCGGGCCTATCGATTTCAATGCTGTTATGCCGCGAACCAGAATTTTGGAAAGTAGTATTGAACTATGCTGATTTAACTCACATGGTGCAATTTGATTTTACTGTTGCAGGAAATAAATATGGCTGGTACATGCATGATTGGCGTAAGCGACCTCCGCTTATGTGGCTTGAATTACTAGGGAAACGTGAAGTAGAAATGGTTGACAACTATGATGAAGCAAGCCGGGAAGCAGTCTCCGTACTGATTTTAAGTGAAGAAGAATTTGATATTTCCATACAACAAGCTATTCGAAATTACCACCAGTCAGATTTATTATTGCAAAACCCAATACTCAAATCCAGGTTGGTCTTGAACAAAGCAGGCAATGAGGCAAAAGATGCAGAACGAATTAAAATTTTGCGAGAACGAATTGACGAAGCACTCAAAATTATTGAAGCATCACCTGTCGATAGCAAATTCTATAGAGTCTTACAACGAACATTTGTCAATCCCGTCGGTGCACAGGAAAAAGTAGCTGACTACCTTAATATGTCTTTCAGCACGTACCGAAGATATCTCAAGACAGCATTGGAAAAATTATCCAGACTACTGTGGAACATGGAATTGGAGAACGGTTAAATTTGAAGCATGGCAAAAAATAAAACAGTAGAAACGTCTGCAAGCGTCCACGAATACATCGAGGCCATTACAGAAAATACCAAAAAAGAAGCTTTTGAAAAACTGGTTAAACTCTTTACCAGCGTCTCGGGCTACCCTGCAAAAATGTGGGGCCAGGCGATCGTAGGTTTTGGATCATATCACTACAAATACGAATCAGGTCGGGAAGGGGATGCGCCGATCGTTGCTTTGTCCTCGAGGGCCAAATCTATAGTACTTTACCTGGGAACCAGCTTTGAAAAAAGAGACGAATTGCTAAAAAGTCTGGGGCACCACAAAGTGAGTGGTGGTTGTGTACATATTCCGGATCTCAAAAAAATAGATCTCACCGTATTAAAAACCATAATTCATAATTCTATGGAGTACACCCAGAAGGTACACCAGGTCAGTTAATGCTAAATACCAAAATAATTTTTGATTTGATATACTTTTTTATTCAAAGCCCAATCCCATACTTTGCCTTCATCAGGATCCTGAGATTGGCCTGTATACACAAAACCCTTTCTTATCAATAATCTATTGGAAGGATTGAGGTAAGGTAGAGTATGCGCTATAATTTTTTTACAGCCTAGTTTATTAAATATCAAGCCCAGGATATTTTGTACGTATTCTGTAGCGTATCCTTGACGTTGATATCCCGCCACTACTTCGTACCCGATTTCGATTTGTGTTGTATCGTTTGCATCCGGATAAAAATATCCACCCTGACCTATATAAGCTTTGTCTATCTGATGAATAAATGCAAAGCCAAAATTTTTATTTTCAGCCGATTGTAATAGGTTGATGGTTTGATTCATACTATCCGGAAAAATTGAAAACGGATCAGGCAAAGTATATCCGGTTAGTTCATAAAATGACTGATTCCCGTTCCGGATCGCCATGGCCAATTGAATATCAATAGGAAGCAAAATCATCCTCTCAGTATGTATTTGATTTTCAACCACTTAATACTATTTATTTTTGAACAAAAATTGAACACCGAATGGATAAATGACTTACTGTTTTTTTATCCAAATTTGCAGGAATCAAAAATAAATAAAACTCTCACCATGAACCTTACCATACCGGAACAAGTCATCGACGCATGGAATAGTAAAGACCTGAAAAGAATCTTTGGATTGTATACCGTCGATTTTATCAGGGAAGACCTGGGGACCGACAAGATCTATGATATCCACAACCTGGGTAAAGTACTCGAGATCTATTGGAAAGCATTTCCTGATATTCATTTTGAATTACACGATAAAACCATAACCAGTGATAAGGTCGTGATCGCCTGGAAGGCAACCGGTACCCACCGGTCAGAATTTAGAAATATACCTCCTACCAATAAACAGATGAGTTTTTATGGTGTATCCTTCTTACATATGAGGGAGGAGAAAATTAGTAAAGTCGAATATTTTTGGGACGAAGCAGCTATGCTCAGACAAATGGGTCTATTGCCTTATTTACAGTAAGGATGTTGATAGGTCTTCGGTTAATGGCAAATGCTTTGATTATTAATTGATACAATCGAACTGGGTGCTTTGGCTGATATCTCTGCAATCAGGTTGAAGTCTGTTTCATATAGGGTGTACATGGTTTGGAATGCGAGATTTATATTCAATAAATATACATCGCGTTTATTTTTGCAGTTCATGAATCATCTATTAGAGAAAATTGCCCTGACACAGATTGAAGGTGTAGGACCCATCACCTCACGGGCATTGGTATCTTATCTAAATGGAATTGAAAATGTATTTTCCGCTTCAAAGAAAGACCTGATCCAAATTCCGGGTATCGGCGAAAAAACGGTTCAATCCATACTGCATCATAGAGAAGCTTTCAAGAAAGCCGAAGCCGAAGCAAAATTTATTCAACAACACGATATACAAGTACATTTCTATACGGATAAGGGTTATCCTTTCAGACTCAAATCCATTGAAGATAGCCCAGTGCTCTTGTATTACAAAGGGAATGGTGATCTTGATCATACGCGCATCGTGGCCATCATCGGCACACGATCACCCAGTGACCAGGGCAAATCGTTATGTGAAAAATTAGTCGAAGACCTCAAAGAATATCAGGTATTGATTGTTTCAGGATTAGCTTATGGCGTGGACATCTGTGCACATCGTAAAAGTCTTGAATGCCATATTCCTACTATCGGCGTCATGGGAAATGGTTTAGATAAAATCTATCCTGCAGCCCATCAAGCTACCACCAAACGAATGATGGCACAAGGAGGGTTGCTCACACAATTTATTACGAGGACTAATCCGGACAGAGAAAATTTCCCGATGCGGAATAAAGTGGTCGCCGGGATGTCAGATGCAGTCGTCGTCATAGAATCCGGGATCGAAGGCGGATCCATGATCACTGCGGAATATGCTAATCATTACAATAAAGATGTGTTTGCCATACCGGGGAGACCTACCGATAAACAATCTGAAGGTTGTAACACCCTTATCAAAAGGAATAAAGCATCCCTGATAGAAAATGCAGGTGATCTGGCCAGGATGATGAACTGGGATAAAAAGGACATACATCTTGTTCAAAGCGCCCTGTTTCACGACCTTGACCATCATCAACAACAAGTAATCAGTTTATTAAAGCATAATGAATTTATCAGTATCGATCGGTTGTATCATGAGTTGCAATTATCACCGAGTGCCGTGGCGGGATTGATGCTTGATCTTGAGTTTAAGGGATTGATCAAGACGTTACCCGGGAAAAAGTATATCCTAGTGATGTAATAAGGTAGTTCGGAGTTGGATTGACGAGGCATAAAAAATTTAATAGATCACCTCCGGTAAATCGATTTAACTAATTACCTTTTTATTTGCGTTTGTACTCAGAATCCTGTTCCATCCAATCCAACCTTTGATGGCCAGAATAAGATAAATGATAAACAGAATCGAAAATAAATATCCTCCTCTAAGGAAAAAGATCGGAATCGAGATCGAATTGATTATCATCCAGGCAATCCAATTTTCAAGTTTTTCCTGAACCAATAAAAGCGTCGCTTCCACACTGAATGCAAACAGACCGGCATCCAAAAATGGATAGGCTGCACCGTGTGATTTCATATACGTACCCAGAAACAGGGTGATCACTAAACCGGTTGCTGCAAACCAAAATAGCTCCATCGGTTTGATCCTGGAAACGGTCACTGTTTTAATCTGTTTTTTCTTTGTCCAATAATACCAGCCGACAAAACCTAAGATCACGTACACTAATTGCAATAATGTATCACTCTTTAACTTTAATTCAAACCAGCTGGAATATGACCACAAGGCGCTGGATAGAATACCCCAAATCCAGCATCTGACATCATCTTTGGCAGCATAATAGACATATAACAATCCTGTGAGGAAAGAAACCCATTGTACCCAGCTTATTTCTGAAATTTGCTTTGAAAGTTGATCCAGCATATAAAATAACTACTACAAAAGACAATGTTTTTATTTTACAAATGCCCTGAATCTGGACTCGGCCACGATCGGATCGGTATTTGCTATAACATTGATGGTAATCTCGGTCTCTCCATCTTTTTCTTTGCTATGGAAAGTTGCTTTGAGGGTGCCTTTCCCTCCGGGTTTAATGGGAGTGTTTTGAGGATAATCCAAATCTGTACAATCGCATGCGGTTGCAATTTCAATGATCAGATCTGCATCACCAACATTCGTAAATTTAAAATCATGTACCTCGGTATCCCCCTTGCTCACATTACCAAAATCATGGAAAGGATTATCCCATTCGAGGACGGGTACCCCTTTTTTCTTATTGGTACTTTTTGGTAGAACATTGGCACCACCTTTATTCGCATCCGGAGTTTTTGACTTAAATATTTCCTTCTTGATTGTAATGGACGTCGGTCCCTCTAAGATTTTGAATTCAGTGCGTCGATTAAACTGATGTTCTTCGTCTGTACAGTTGACCCCGTTTTTGCAACGATTCAGGATTTTAGTTTCACCATATCCTATCGCTTTGATCCTACTAGGATCCACTCCG
>CALMKY010000361.1 GCA_937867195.1 uncultured Saprospiraceae bacterium
CTTACGATCGGTGCTATGAGTACAGTCGAAGTGGCACCCGCCGGAATTTGTTCGATATTAAATCCGGGAATCGCTCTGTTTTGTAATTGCGGACCACCGAATTTTAAATATTTGTTTCCTGTCGTATCCTCTTGTCCAAATCGAGTTAATACAGTACTTATATGTCCACGGTTATCTCCGCTATGACATGAAGTACAAGATGTTGATACAAATAAAGGACCTAAACCGGAGTCCGTATGATATCCTTCGTCAAATTCTTCGGCTCCTTTTAAAAACAATTTGTTTTGGGCAGTGCTTAATCCATCTGCCGGCGCATCCATTACCTCATCCGGTTTTGGCAAACCAGGTTCTAATTTTGAACAACCTGTACAAAACAAAAAAAGAATTAAATACTTATTCATAACTACTAAAATGATGTAGATTAAATATGGACAAATGTATAATTATTTAGAATTAATCTAATTAAAAATAGTAAAAACATTAATATAAAAATATAACTACATGAATAACTAAGTATTATATATTAATATTTTATATATAATTTGTTATATAATTGTAAAATTGATAAAATGTAAATTATATTATATTTGCAGCTTGATTTAATGGTTTGATTGGAAAATGACTATTTCTGATCATCCGGTCTGAAAACCGGAGGGAAACAGGTGTAAATCCTGTGCTATACCCGTAGCTGTATGTCACATCGCAAGATGATTGAGCTCATATGTCACTGTCCTATCAAGATGGGAAGACGCTTAAGTATGACAAGCCAGAAGACCTGCTTTTAAATCAGTATAGTATTAGATTGCTTTCGGGCTTAAAAGCAGCGATGATCCTACACCGGCGCCACGGGTCTCCGGGTGTTGACATTTTTCACAAGCCAATAGATTATTTATATGAATCGCATCATAATTATTTTTCTATTGCTAAATCTAAAGTTGCTATCTCAAGATTCCATGGCCGTGGACAGCATCACGGGGATCGAAATCACGGCGGCTAAGCTGGAACAGAAAACCTATCAATCCAATAAGGAAATAACGATCATTGATCGCAATTATATGGATCGAATGAAAGGAATCAATTTGTCTCAATTGCTCAATTCGGTTAACGGCATCCAGGTCAATGGAGCCTGGAGCAATGCATCAAAAGATCAATCCATCTATCTGAGAGGAGCAAAGAATGATTATACTATGATCCTGATCGATGGTGTACCGCTGACAGATCCGTCGGGTATCGGCGGCGCGATCGATCTCAGACTTTTGTCATTAAATCAAATTGATCATCTGGAGATCGTCAAAGGTGCTCAAACCAGTTTATATGGAAGTGATGCCATAGCAGGTGTCATCAACATCATTACCCGGAAAGCTCATAACGATGGAGTAGTCGGAAATGCAAATCTTGCAATAGGATCTTTTAATTCGTTGGACGCAGGAATCAATTCCTCGTACCAGACCAATACCAGTAAAATTGGATTTAGTATCAATCGTAACAGTACCAAAGGAATCTCTGAAGCCAAAGATATTTCTTCAGACAAGGGTTTTGATAATGATGGTTTTAATCAAGTAGCGTATCGTATTCATGCAGAAACAAAAGTAAGCGAGCGTCTATCGCTGAATTCGTATTATACTTATTCCAAAGCAACAGGCGATCATGACGGAGGATCGTTTACCGATAGCAAGGATACCTATGAAGCCAGATTAAATCATGTTGGCATCGGTTCTACGATTCAACACTCGCTGGGCACTATGAAGATAAATGCAAGTGCTCAGATTATAGATCGGGCGTTTAAAACGTCCTTCGGCGATTATCAATATCATGGCAAGGCAATTTTAATTGATGGATTTTCAGACTATCGCATCAGTAAAAAATTAAAGTTTTTAATAGGTGTGGAATTCAGAAAATCCAATATTCAAGATGAAATGGCGAGTCCAAAAAATCCTGTTGTACAATACTTAGCTCCTTATGCCAGCATCCTGCATAATTCAGGGAAATTTAATTTCCAAATCGACGGCAGATCGACTTACTACAAGGATATTAAAAGTATAACGTATTCATTCAATCCGTCTTATCAATTGATCAGGGATTTACTTACCTGGAGATGGTCAGTGGGCACCGGCTTCAAAGCTCCTACACTTTCACAGTTATATGGTCCATGGGGGGCAAATCCAAATCTGATACCGGAAAACGGAACTACATTGGAATCAGGAATGACCTATCTATCTAAATCAAAACATACCCGGCTGAGCCTGACCTATTTTTATAGAGATATTCACCACCTGATTGCTTATACCAATCGATATATAAATCTTGACAGGCAAAAAGATCAAGGCATAGAAATCAATGGACATTTTAAATTAAATGATAAAGTAAGTTATGACCTAGGGTATATGTATCAAACGGGAAAGTTTGTTACGACCACTGCTTCCGGTAAAGATACCACGTACAACAATCTTTATAGGAGACCTTTGCATCGGCTCACCCATCAATTTAATTTTCAATTCAGCAAAAAAGTCTATTCCCAATTGCAGTGGATTTACAATGGACCTTCCAAAGATGTTGATTTTAATTCTTTTCCCTCTAAACAGGTGGATCTGACTTCTTACCAGGTATTGAATTATAGTCTTCACTATCACACAGGAGTCCATCATGTGTTCATTTCATTAAATAACCTTTTGAATTCTGATTTTCAGGAAGTGTATGGATATAGCAGCTTACCATTTAATATGAAGTTAGGGTATTCCATTACTTTTTGACGTCCAACAATTAATGGAACAAAAGGCCCTGCATCCTGATTTGTCGGTTAATTATGGCATAAGCATTATTTTAGTCGAACGAAAAAACAAAACTGAATTTGAATGGAGTAGATAGGTCCGCTATGCTAACATTGATTTGAGATGGAGGATTTCCATCTGAATACTATTAATTTTGATGCAATGGAAGTTTCGTTAATGCACAAGCATCTGAGTCGGACGGTTACGATTACATACGATGAATGTCTCCATTTACTTTCATTGTCAAGAGAAATCCATCTTAAGAGAAAAGAACATTTGTTTCTTCAGGGTGAAATAGCAAAATACGTTGCGTTTGTACAAAAAGGATGTTTGCGATATTATTTTATTGATGAAAACGGTCATGATCATATTATCTACTTTGCTCAGGAAGAATGGTGGATCGGAGATCTGAACAGTTTTTATCAATCAGAACCTACTGCTAATAATTTGCAAGCACTGGAACCTACTGTTCTGTATGCATACGATAAGTCAAATTTTGACAAAGCCCGGGCCGATATCAAAGCCTTTGATGAATATTGTAAAAAAAGACATGCTAAAGCTACAGCTGCCAGGATGCAGGAAATGATGGATAAGCAAAGCGTACCTGCCGAAGATCGGTATCAACGATTGTTAACTACATTTCCCGATATTTTCCAGCGAGTCCCTCAGCACTACATTGCCTCTTATTTAGGGATCAAACCGGAATCATTGTCCCGAATCAGAAAAAGACTGCATGACAAAAAATAAACTTCAATGACCGCAAAATCTTAACCTAGGTCAATGAATTAGGGCCGATTCTAAACTCAATTTTGTTTCATTATTTAAAATCAATATCTATTTAAAAATGAAAACAAAATTATCAATCATGTTATTTACTATTTTATCCACCGGAGTTTTTTCTGAAAAGACATTTGCAGAATCTTTGGAAGAAAAAGCCAGAAAATTTTACACAGCCTTCGACGCAGCGGACACAAAGACAATGCAAGAGATGGTGACCACTGATTTTACTTTCAGCAATCCATTTACACCTCCTATGAATCTAACTGCAATGCAGGGCTTTGCTCAAGCTAGCAAAAATTCCTTTGAAATGTCTCAGCATGCAATCCAACGGGTGGTCTCGAGCGGAAATACAGTTACTATTATGGGAATATTCAAAGGAAAATATGTGCAACCTTTTAACGGCATTCCAGCAAATCAAAAACAGGTAGAAGTCGGTTTTACTACCGTGATGGATTGGTCGAAAGACGGTAGATTATGGAAAATGAACACCCAGAATAATTCTTTGGCATTTATGATTCAATTGGGAGCCATACCGGATCCCACTACGCAGCAAGGCATACCTGTCGTTGCAGGCCTGTATCAAAAATTTGGAATGGGGGATATTCCCGGACTGGTCAATTCATTGGACGAAAACATTAGCTGGGACTCACATCTCAATCCGTTAATTAAAACGGCACGTGTGTACCATGGAAATAAAGACGTATTCAATTTTTTTAGTGATTTAAAATCAAATGCTACCATTACCAAGTTTATACCGAAGACATTTTATCAGTCAGGTGATATGGTTTATGTACCCGGATCATTTGAATATAAGAACGACGCAGATCAGAACAATTATACTGTTAATTGGACTATGATCTGGACCATTAAAAACGGTAAAGCGGTTCAATTCAGTGAATACTTCGACCATCCTTTACTCAAGAATCCTAAATAATATTTGATTAGTGGAATCACAAGGCTATTTGATCCTTCAGATAGCCTTTTTACATTCTTACCATCCCGGCACCAGATTGATACCAAATGCCCCTTTACTTCCTTTTAATAAAGGTATAGCATAATAAGGCTCTATGATCATAGCACCGAATAAATTGATGCGGGCAGATAGACCGGTCGTCACGATGGCTCTTTTAAATGTAAGGTCATTGACACCGGTTTTGTGTGGTACGACAAGACCAACATTGACGACCCGAA
>CALMKY010000362.1 GCA_937867195.1 uncultured Saprospiraceae bacterium
TATTTCTGAATATGAAGCTGTACGAAATAATACATTAGCACTCGTTGAAAATCTTCCCGAAAGTGCTTGGGATGAGATGGGCACCGCCAGTAATAACCCAATCAGTGCTCGGGCGTTTGCTTTTATCATTGCCGGCCATGAAAGACATCACTTAATGGGATTGAAAGAGAACTATCATCTTTGAAGTACAGCTTATGCAGTCCATTCATATAGGTTTATCTTATTTAATAAAAGGAGGTCATGCATTCAACTGTTGTTTTCAAAGATCAAAAATGAAGAGTTCGTCCACTTCGGAAAATAATATGATATTTATGCATTCAACATCGAAACGATGCGCAATCACCATTTATCCAGGCTTCATGAATTAAACGGTTCATCACTTCTCGGGGGTGGCCAGGAACGCATTGAATCACAACACAAAAAAGGCAAACTCACCGCTCGGGAACGCATTGCCTTATTGATGGATGATGATTCTTTTGAAGAAATCGATGCCTTGGTCACTCATCGCAATTCTGATTTTGAAATGCAGGATTCCATTTTTTATGGCGATGGTGTAGTGACCGGCTACGGTAAGGTGAATCATCGGATGATTTATGTATTTGCACAGGATTTTACTGTATTTGGCGGTTCATTATCGGAAACCAATGCCAGAAAAATTTGTAAAATCATGGATATGGCATTGCAAAACAAATGCCCCATCATCGGACTCAATGACAGTGGAGGTGCCAGAATACAGGAAGGAGTAGATTCATTGGCAGGATATGCAGATGTTTTTTATCGCAATACGATTGCTTCGGGCATCATACCTCAGTTTTCTTTGATCATGGGGCCATGTGCAGGGGGAGCTGTTTATTCTCCGGCGATCACAGATTTTATAATCATGGTCGACAAGACATCCTATATGTTTGTCACAGGACCTAATGTGGTCAAAACGGTCACCAACGAACAAGTGACCAGTGAAGAATTAGGTGGTGCACAAACCCACGCCGCCAAGTCCGGAATATGTCATTTGGCAGCAATTCATGATGCTGATGCAATACAAGAAGTAAAAAATTTGCTCAAATACATTCCTTCCAGTCACCTGGAGTCAAGCCCTGAATATCCTTACTTTCCTTCGGATGAATCCCGAATCAAACTTAACCAACTATTACCCGTGTCGAGCCAATCACCCTATGATATCAAAGATGTCATCCATCAGATCGTGGATGATGGTTCATTTTTCGAAACGCATGAATTGTTTGCTCAAAACATCGTCACGGGATTTGGTTTATTGGCCGGTAAATCGATTGGAATCGTAGCCAATCAACCCAATGTATTGGCCGGTGTTCTCGATGTGCATGCATCTGTAAAAGGAGCCAGGTTTGTACGATTTTGTGATTCTTTCAATATTCCAATCCTGGTATTGGTCGATGTTCCAGGATTTTTACCGGGTACCGACCAGGAATGGAACGGCATCATCAGTCAGGGAGCCAAATTATTGTATGCATTTTGCGAAGCTACTGTTCCACGCATGACGGTCATCACCCGAAAAGCCTATGGTGGTGCTTACGATGTGATGAACAGTAAGCACATCGGAGCAGATTATAATTTCGCCTGGCCATCAGCAGAAATTGCCGTAATGGGTGCCAAAGGAGCCAGTGAAATTATTTTTAAAAAGGAAATAGAAAGTGCATTGGATCCGGTCAGCAAGGCAGCTGAAATGGAACAGGCTTATGCTGAAACATATGCACATCCTTACCGGGCAGCCTCTCGTGGATACATTGATGAAGTCATAGAGCCAAAGGATACAAGAATTAAATTAATCAAGGCATTGGCAAGTTTAAAAAATAAGTCAGTCCCAACCTTCAGTAAGAAGCATGGGAATATTCCTTTATAAAATTTTAAGTGTTTCGGTTTGTCACTTAAATTTTAAGTATCGCGGAGGATATCGGAATTATGATAAATAAGTAAAAAATTTAATATGTTTTTGCACCTTTGCGAACATAATTAACTGACGAATTCATGCGCATACACATCATAGCCTGCGGAGGAGCGGTCATGCACAATCTGACCATTGCTTTGTTTCTTGCAGGACATCAGATCACCGGATCCGACGATGAAATCTACAATCCCGCAAAAGACCGATTAGACCAATATGGATTGCTCCCTACACCGGGATGGTTTCCAGAAAAGCTTACTAAAGAAATTGACTTGGTAATCATCGGGATGCATGCAAAAAAAGATAATCCTGAAATTGCGAAAGCAAATGAATTAGGTTTGAAATCAGTATCGTATCCGGAATATATTGCCCAGCATGCCGTCAATAAGAAGCGAGCAGTCGTGGCCGGGAGTCATGGAAAGACTACGACCACATCGATGATCATGCACGTTTTGAAAGAATGTAGCGTGGACTATGATTACTTGGTTGGTGCTCCCCTCGAGGGATTTGATTTGATGATCAGGTTATCCGACGCGCCACTTATGATTATTGAAGGGGATGAGTATTTGAGTGCCCCGACCGATCCGAGACCTAAAATTTTTCATTATAAACCCCAACTGACGGTCATCACCGGAATAGCCTGGGATCATATCAATGTATTCCCGACTTTTGATGAATACACAGGAGTATTTAAAACGTATCTTGAAAATCTACCGGTCGGTGCAAAAGCATTTTATTACGATGGCGACCGGGATTTAAATAAAGTAGTGTCATCCGTAAAAACATTACCCATTGAATGCATACCCTATCATGCTTATCCTAACTCTATAAAAAATGGGACTGCCTATCTTACATTCAATCATAAAGAATATGCTTTAGAGGTTTTTGGCGACCACAATTTGCAAAATGCCCAAGCCGCTATCAATATATGCAAAGAGTTAGGAATCGATGAAGAGGCTATATTAAAAGCGCTTCAGACTTTTAAAGGAGCTTCTAAAAGATTGCAAGCATTATCGATTAAAGATGACAGTAAAATATACCTGGATTTTGCTCATGCTCCATCCAAAGTAAAAGCCACTGTAAAAGCGATCAAAGCGCAGTTTCCGGGTTTTAAGTTGATTACGTTACTAGAACTGCATACCTTCAGTAGCCTCAATAAAAATTTTATCCCCCAGTATGCCCATAGCCTGGATCCGGCCGATGAAGCTGTGGTCTTTTTCAATAAGCATACACTGGAAATAAAAGGAATGCCCGATCTGGATCCGTCCTATATCAAAGAGCAGTTTGGCCGTCAGGATTTACATGTACTTACCGAAAACGATCAGTTGATTTCCTACCTGGATACCATTCATAAAAAAAATACGGTCGTATTGTTTATGACGAGTGGTACATTTAATGGAGTAAATATCAAAGAATGGGCAACTACCATGGAAGAGAAACCACGCGATGAGCCCCATAATTAAATTGAATAAGAATATGAAAAAAATTACTTTTATACTTTTAGTTTTTACAGCATTTACTATGCAAAGTCAAACAAAGACGATTGGTAAGATATCCATGTTGAAACCTGCCTTGGCAGATTTGATCGATCCATCTACTCCTATTGAAGTACTGGCAGAAGGATTTGATTGGTCAGAAGGACCCTTATACTGGAAAGAGCAGAAAGCCGTTTTATTTAGCGATGTACCACAAAACACCGTCTATATCTGGAAAGACGATGGTCAAGGAGCTAAACCGTAT
>CALMKY010000363.1 GCA_937867195.1 uncultured Saprospiraceae bacterium
TCTTAATCATTCCTGGTCGTCGTTCAACCCTTTACACAGTTATTTAAACACTACCTTTTTTTCTGATCCGGATCATTTGCCTTTGGAATTATACGAATTGTAAATTCTTTTCAAACAATAATTGAAATATCTCCCGACTGTATAGTCCCATATTAAAATACTGAAAGCTGCTTGTACAGTAACTTTGATTTCATTCAATTGAATCTTTCTTCATACTCAAAATTTTAAATTTATTGATTACTTTGGAAGATCTAAATGAAATTTCCGGTTACCTTTTTTATTTCAATATGGATTAGTTCACTCATTGGTCAAAACAATTCAAAGCCTAATATTCTTTGGATTACGTGTGAAGACATATCACCCTATCTGGGTGCTTATGGTTATGATATCCAGACTCCGAATATAGATCGATTAGCTAAAGAAGGTGTTCGATATAAAAAAGCATATACTACAGCCGGAGTATGCGCACCGAGCAGATCGGCTATGATCACCGGTATGTATCAAACATCGATCGGTACACAGCATATGCGTACGATAGGAGATCCCAGATTCCAACCAGTCCCTTCTTACTCAGCTGTCATACCCGATTATGTAAAATGTTTTCCTGAATATTTGCGCAAAGCTGGCTATTTCTGCACAAATAATGAAAAGCAGGATTATCAGTTTATTGCACCGGTCACCGTATGGGACGAGAATGGACCTGCAGCGTCTTTCAGACACAGACCCGATCATAAACCATTTTTTTCTGTTTTCAATTTTGGAATCACTCATGAATCACAGTTATTTAGCCGTACAGATAGCCTGCTCATAGATCCCGAACATGTCACGGTGCCTCCCATCTACCCGGATACTAAAACTGTCCGACACGATATTGCCCGGTTGCTGACCAATATTGAAAACATGGATCGACAAGTAGGTGAGTTATTGAATATGCTTGTACAGGATGGTTTGTATGATCATACCATCATCTTTTTCTTCAGTGATCATGGTGGCGCATTACCCTGGATGAAGCGAGAGATACTCGAACGGGGTACCCATATACCATTTATTATTCGATATCCTCATGCAGAACATGCCGGTGAAACCAATAATGATTTAGTCAGCGCAGTTGATTTTGCTCCAAGCGCATTATCACTGGCAGGCGTAAGCATTCCAAAGCATATGCAGGGTCAATCATTTTTAGGATCTCAAAAATCTGTCAAGCCGCGGAAGTATGTATTTGCAGCCCGGGATCGTATGGATACAGAATATGATCGGGTAAGAATGGTACGGGACCAGGAATACCGATATATATTTAATTATATGCCAGACAAACCAAACTATCAAAATATAGAATATCGTCTTGGAATTCCAATGATGAAAGACATTCTATTCATGAGAGATCATCAAAAACTGGATTCAAATCAAATGCATTGGTTTCGAACCAAGCCGGTTGAAGAATTATACAATGTCGACCAGGATCCGTATGAATTAAATAACCTGGCATCCAATCCAAGGTATCAGTCCAAACTCAATGAATTGCGTACTGTATTTAAACAATGGACTTTACAGTATGGAGACCTGGGAAGTATGACGGAAAAGGCAATGATCAGGAAAATGTGGAATGGAACCGATGCTCCTCCCATCACAGCAGATGCAATGATCGATCATTTATCGAATGGATTAAAATTGACCTGCACCACAAAAGGTGCCTCCATCGGTTACCGTATAAAATCTACGTATGAAAAGCCCGTTACCCAGACGGTTCAGTCTTGGGATATGGGTTTTGCATTTGGCAGAAAGAATGGAATCAATCAAACCATAAGCCCGTCCTGGAATGTGTACCAGGGAGAAAATATCCAATTGAACAAAGGGGATACCTTGATTGTAAAATCTATGCGCATAGGATATACGGAATCTATCGTAAAATATATTGATGGTAAGACCATTATCCCTGAAAGATAATATGATAAAAAGACTGTTTTTGCTATTCGGTTGCGCTTGTTTAATTCTGGGTGCTTATCTGTTTTATAAAAATGGATTTCATCGTCGGGAAAAAACGATATCGGTATGTTGTCAAAATGTACCTGCCCGATCTTACCCGATAGAATATGATTCGTTGTCAAGCGATAAAAGCATTTCAGATAATCACGAAAATATGGTATTAATCCCTTCCGGAGAATTTACCATGGGATGTTCCGATGATCAGGGAAGATCTGATGAATATCCAAGACACAGGGTGCGACTCGATTCATTTTGGATAGACAAATCTGAAGTCACAAATGCTCAATTTAAAAATTTTGTAGATGCTACGGGTTATGTCACGACTGCCGAGAAAAAGCCGGACTGGAACGAAATCAAAAAGCAATTACCACCGGACACACCTAAACCAGACGATAGTTTACTCGTACCATCATCATTAGTATTTAGACCGTCTAAAGACATTGTTTCATTGAATGACCCTTCACAATGGTGGCAATGGACCAAAGGGGCAGATTGGCGGCACCCGCAAGGCCCTTTAAGCAATATTAACGATAAAGAAAATTATCCGGTAGTTCAGATATCCTGGTATGATGCGCAGGTATATGCTAAGTGGTGCGGAAAAAGATTGCCTACAGAAGCCGAATGGGAATATGCTGCCCGGGGTGGTTTGATCGATCAGCCATATAGTTGGGGAACTGAAGCAGTAGATAAAAACAAAATGAAGGCCAACATATGGCAAGGTTCATTTCCTGATCAGAATACGAAGCAAGATGGCTTTGAAAATATTGCTCCTGTCAAATCATTTCCTCCCAATCCTTTTGGGCTCTATGATATGGCCGGTAATGTATGGGAGTGGTGCAGTGATTGGTATCATGCAGATTATTTTCAATCAATTAAAGGCATTACCAGTTTTTCTCCAAAAGGTCCTGT
>CALMKY010000364.1 GCA_937867195.1 uncultured Saprospiraceae bacterium
TATGCCATCAATATGGTATAAAAAGCAGAATGTGATCAGGCAAGCTGCTTAACTCTGATTTGATAGTAAGAGTAAATGCCAAAAAGGATGCCGGTAAATAATAAATCTGCGGCAATTGTATTCATAAAAAACGGAAGAGCGAAAGCATAACATGCCAACAGGCCATTCAAATTCTGTGGCCAAACGGTACTATGATACCAAACTCCAAAATTGGTGATTAAGTAGAATGAAACAGAAGCCAAAAGTGACGCAATAAAAAGTTGTCGGAACCTGATTTTACGTATTATCCAGTTTCCTATTAATACGATGGTGACGAAACCGATATAGACAAATAAATCCCCCATCCAGGACCATCCGGAATAAATAGGAGGAAATTGATTTTTATACACTACATTGTTTAGGAATAGATCAGAAAGCCAAAGAACCATCATGGGTATTGCAAACGAAATCCATTTTGGCTTAAGCAGGGCACCTGCAAACAAGGCTGTTGCCCCGACCGGAGTAAAATTAGGGGCGTGAGGAATAACACGACTCATGACTCCAAGAAAAATGAGGCCTATCATGATGGAAAGTGAGGATTTGTCTTTCACTGTAGAAAATTTTATAATGCAAAATTAGTTTTAAATATTCATATTTTGCATTTCAATTATGTCCAATATACTACATGCGAAAGAGACTGATCTGGACGAAGTATATCAATTATATAAACTGGGAGTAAGCTACCTGGAGTCCAACGGGATTTATCAATGGGATGATCAATATCCATCAAAATCTGATTTAATCGACGACATTAAATCCAATTCGGTGTTTTTGTTAAAGGAATCGAATCAACTGGCCGGTGCCATCACTCTTGATAATAAACAGGATGAGCAATGGGCGAATCTTTCATGGGCCTATTCTTTTGACAGCATACTTTCATTGCACAGATTATGCATTCATCCGGACTATTCAAATCGAGGGTATGCTAAATTATTAATGGAATACGCAGAACGGTTTGCACTCAATCATGGATACCAGGTCATCAGGCTCGATTCTTTTTTAGGTAATCCTTTTTCTCAGAAACTCTATCCCAAATTAGGCTATAAAGAAGCAATCGGGTACTGCTACTACCATCCAAATCAAATTATGTGTAATGGGTTTGAAAAATTAATTCAATTATAGCATATTATACCAGGTTGCTCCTGACCGGATTCACCTGCTTGTT
>CALMKY010000365.1 GCA_937867195.1 uncultured Saprospiraceae bacterium
ATGGTTTAAAGCAATAATCGTGCCATAAAATCGAGGTCGATGATTGCAGTCTTGCAATAACGCTTGGGTTGACAAAGAGCATCGTCGCACGAAAAACTCGACGAGCCCGTGCTATACTGAAACAGGTTTTGCTTGTGAGGATTCAAAGAGTTGACTGATCTCATCATGGTATAAATTATTCTGGTAGCCATCAAAATCGATCGGTAGCACCGATCCATTGACACCATGACCTGAATAATACAACAACACCATATCATTCTCGTCGGCTTTTCCATATTGCTCCTGCATGGCAGATATGATATTATTTCTGGTCGCATCCTCATCAATAAGGATTTTGATTTGATTTTCAGGTATTGCTCCACCTTCGGGGCTTTTTAAAAACGCATAGATCCGATAGGCATCATCATCGCTGTATCGTAATGCAGGCATATGTTCATAACGGGCTACCCCGACGATCACTGCCCATATCCTGGATTCATGATCCTTTTGCGGTTTGATGTCGCTTCTGGTTGGAATGGTTTGATGTGAATCGAGTTGTTTGACCGGTCTGCCATGATCCCAGATGGCCGCATAGACCCGACCCGAAGTAAAGTACATGATGCCTTGTCCATTGGGGGCTACATCATCCCATTCACCTTCATACCGGTCTCCATTGGCATAATACAGAATTCCTTTTCCGAATGGATTGCCGTGTTTAAATGGGCCTACATATTTGGATCCATCGTTATATTCATAGACACCGTTTTCGTTATCGCAGGTATTATCATTACAGTTTTTCAGTGAAGGGATATTCGTTGGTTTATTTACATTAGAGGCGATAGAAGCAGGAGAAGTTTCGTTTGGATGCACATCCGGCTGATTGGATTCACTTAATAGTTTATCGTGAGACCACTCCCCGGAAATTTTTTTTCCGGATGATTCCGTTAAGGTACCTTGTCCGTCGCGCTGATTTTCTGACCACTGGCCACTATAAGTAGAATGGTCTTCATAGGTATAGGTGCCAAGACCTTGTCGCTTGCCTTCAACCAATATCCCTTCGTATTGTTCGCCATTTGCATACAGATACTTGCCTTTACCATCCGGCAGGTTATCTTTCCATTCACCACTGTACGATCCTCCCTGCGCATATTTCATAATACCCAGCCCATTGATTTTAGAGCGCACGAAGGATCCAAAATAGACATCACCATTGGCATACATCATCTTTCCCTTACCCTGCCTGAAATTATGCGACCATTCCCCGGTATAGACATCCCCGTTGGAAATATACAATGATCCCAATCCTTGTATTTGGCCGGCTACAAACTGACCGGTGTATTTTGCTCCGGAAGGGTAGAGGTAGGTGCCAGTCCCGTTTTGACAATTACCCTCCAGGCATTGACTATAAGAGTAAAAATGAAGTATGAAGATGCATGTCAGGCTCAATAAAATTTTCATAATGCTTACTGTATATTAGTATTCTAAATACAGAAATACACGACCTTAGTATTGGCCGTTGGCTATTTGTAATTTCCTTAACTTTGAATTCAATAAAAGATTAATGATCATAAAATGAAAAGTCTATTTTTATTTATTTTCTTCATCGGCGCGATGGCTTGTAAAAACAAACCGCAACCTGTCGTAATCAATGCAGGCACGGCGAATGAGTTTACATCATTTGGAGAGTCTATAACTGCAGACAATGCCAAGACACCTGCTGAAGTGGTAGCGATGATGGCTACTTCCGATAGC
>CALMKY010000366.1 GCA_937867195.1 uncultured Saprospiraceae bacterium
ACCAATAGGTCTTTATATTTTCGTCCACGGCATTATTTGGTAAATAGGCTGCTAGAGAATTTGAAACTTTAACAGGTTTTTTATAATTGAGCAACATCCAACCCGTAAATCTACTTTTTAGATGATCCGTTGCTTCTTTTGGTAAGTAATGTGGATAATCTCCATAAGCAGTATTGCAATACATAACATCATCATTGTCAAAACCAGCAGGCCATATCCCAATTCTTCTTTCAAAATTATTTTTTTGACTAATTGCAATTGTGGAAACATGCCAATAATTTTTCCAGTTGTCCTGAAAAGTTGCTCCGTGACCAGCTCCTCTGGCAAATCCGCCAGATTTCATAGACAAGGGATCGGATTGGTTGCCAAACCAACCCAATGGCTCATTTCCTACCGCAACACCATCAGCATAATGACTAAATTCAGTGCCTGGAGCGCCATACTGAAGGTAGTACTTTTTATTATGTTTGGTCATCCAGGCTCCTTCGATAAAAGGGTCAAGAAATGTATTATCGTTGTGCTCACCAAATCGTTGCCATCCATATCGCCATGATTTTAAAAGGTGCATCTCGGCTCGATATCCTTTTGGCTTTAAGGTCTTCCGATCCAATTCGACACCATATAGTGGAAATACGTTGCTGCTCCCATTATACATGTACAATCGTCCATCATCATCGGTAAAAAATGCCGGATCCCAACCTCCTATCTCAAATGAATCTACTAAAGGCTTCCACACATTATTTTTCGGATCTGTGCTCATCCATATTGTAAAATTTCGCGTATACGTCGATCCCATGACAATCATGGTATCGCCGATCACGCCGACGGCCGGGGCACATAATTCATCATACGTACCGACATTCCATGCCCTTAAAAATCTCCTGGAGTGAAAGTTCCAATGATTCATATCACTGCTGACCCAATATCCCCATTGATTGGTAGAAAATAAATAAAAATCATTTTTGAAGTTTACGATCACCGGATCTGCCGTAGCACGGTGTTTGCCCCATTTCGCAAAATCAGGAATGGGTGTATAGCCATAATCTATATTGATGGGATTGCAATAGGTCAGTTGCGAAATTGCTGACGTTGCTCTCAAGCAGAGTACGAAAGCGCCTATCCAAATTTTTCTCGACATAATGATTATTTATTTTTATTTGTCTCTTTCAAAAATTGACTTGATGCATCCTGATACCGGCTGATAAAATGCGTTCGCACCTTGGATGCCCGGGGTGTTTCTTCACCCTGAACAAATACGGTAATGACTCTCGAGGCAGCAGAAGGCATGTGACAATCTATGCAATTGGATTGCAAGTTCACGATCTTTTTATGAGTAATCGTTTCCATAGCAGCATCTTCCAGGTGGTGACAAGCGATGCATTTTTGGGAATACCAGGACAGATCTCCACGTTTATCCTGATGTACATCGTGGCATGATAAACAAGTCATTTTAGCCGAAGAATAACATTTACTGGATTGTAACAACCCAGCCTGGTTACCGTGTACATCAACGTTCCCATTGGTCACCGATTTCAGATCGATCGGATGAATGTCAAAATAATCTGAAAGTCTCATACCCGCTTGATACGAAAATGAAGGTTGAGTCTTTGAAATATTTCCTCCATGACATAAAGCACATAAATCTCTACTTTGTGAGGTCGTGAGGGATTTTAATGATTGAATGAATTTGGCTTGAGTCTCAACCGGATGTAACGTGTGGTAGTCTGCATGGGCTTTGGCCGGTCCATGACATCTTTCACAAGTAATGCCTTCTATCATTTTATCTTTATGAAACTCCGTTGGCTCCAATACGCTACGTTGTTGAGGTTGAGCATAGGTAAAATGACATTCCAAGCAACGGGCTGTGATTGGTTTATCAAGCATTACTTTGCCCGGGGGATATCCTGGGCTGATTGACCAGGCATCCGCAGCCGTGAAATACGTAATAGGCAATTGAACCAAACGATTGCCTTTCCATGAAATAAATGATTGGCCTTTGTTACCTGACCCCACCACATAATTCATAGGCATTGCCAGCTTTTCTTCCCCTTTATGGTATGCCACCTGAAAGTAACCGGAGTCACGCATTTCCAGCTGAACTTTTGTGACCGGACTATACCAATACAGATTTTTGTCCTTAGCGAAGCTACCCAGGATGGATTCCTGGCCAGGAAGGGCAGCTGTCTTGAAATGGAGAGTATGTACAAATTGATGGTAAACGTCAGCATGACATGATTTGCAAGATTCTGTTCCTGCAAAATCTTCAAATGCTAGTGTTTTAGTTTTAAAATCAGATGTACAGGTGACCCAAAAAAGGAAGAAAAAAAATAAAAGTAACTTGGGATTTAATGGGGCTGTATATCCTACGGTTTTTCCATGTCCAATTATTAAATCTTTAGATACCATGCACCAATACAAATTTGATCTTATTTATTTATATCTATACATTTCAAGTGGCTGATTATTTTTAGCAATGATCAAATTCAAATTTCCGTTAGGATCATCCATCCAATCAAAGTCTCTGACCTCTCCCCTGCAAGTAGTGATCATTTCTTCGATAAGAAACTGTTTGCTTTCCCTGTCAAAATGAAATACCGTCGGTCTGAGTGCATCGTATTGTCCTTCCAGAGGAACTGTTCCATAAAAATTCCCTCCGGCAATAAAAAAGGATTTTTTGCCGGGAATCGACTGGATCGCCAGTAAGGGTGCCAATTGGAGTGCATCCGGTAAAATGATTTTATCAAAAGTGGATTGATTATTTATAAAACAAATAGACGCCAGGTTTTCAGCCTGGTAAGTTCTATAATCCTTAAATAAATCATAGAAAACGTAATCAACCGTTTTACCTGCAACTTCCCCATAACTGAGATACGCTTTTTTTAAAACCGGCATTGAAATTTCCAATTCATCTTTGGCTAGAAAAGTATATTCCTTTTTATCTATGGTATAGCACATCACCTGATCGAGTGAACCATTTTTATCAAAATCCTTTACATATAATTTTACAGGGCCGGTTTTATTAAAAGCAAGTTTTGAATTGAGTCCCCAGTTACCAGCTAAAATATCTGGTTTACCGTCTTGATTGACATCATCCATTTGAACAGATTGCCACAAACCAGTCGAAAAGGGTATATCAGATTTTTTAAAAATACCTTTTTCATTGTAAAAAATTGTAATGGGTCGCCACTCACCCACAAGAATAAGGTCGTCCCATCCATTCTGATCGAGATCGGCAAATCCTGCACCGGTAATGACGCCCAATGAATTCAAATTGATCATGCCGGAATCAGCTAATCTAAAGTGAGCCTGCCCGTCGTTGAGCATAAAATAGGAGTTAACGGGGACACCAAAAGCTTTCGCATCGGCCAATCCACCTACAAAAACATCCTGATCACCATCGTGATCGATGTCCGAGATGGCTACGCACGATTTATTCACTTCAGGTAATGGAAGTTTACTGTTTGATTGAGAAAAAAAACCTTTGCCGTCATTGAGATACAATTGATCCCGCAACGCAGGACTTCCATCTTCCATCTCATTGCCACCACTGACCACGTAGAGATCGAGGTCTTTATCATTGTCTGCATCAAAAAAAGCGGCATCGACTTCTTCTGTAAATCGGATTCGATCATGGACTTGGATATCATGGGCTTTAAAATTTCCTGTTTTATCCTGAAGATGCATTTGACCCGGGAATCCCGGTCCGCTGCACAAATAAATATCCGTCAATCCATCACCATTCACATCGCCGACAGCTGATTTTGGACCACGTGCTGATTGAAAATGAGGGATTAAATATTGCCGGTTGTAGTCAAAGAATTCGTTCTCATGGTGGGTAAATTGATTTTTACTTTCCGGAAAAATTTCATTAAATGATGATTTCACTTTTAAATTGCTCACATAGGAATGATTTTGAGAGTCTGAATGTTTGCAGGTTACAAAACCGGCATTTACCTTTCGATACCAGCTTTCACGGCCATCATACCAAAGAATGCGGATGCTGTCCACTGTCTTGAATGTATCTAAGCCAAAGTGTAAATTATAATCAGACGAGGATTCAAATCCGTGAGTAGGCTGCAATTCCAGGTACTGAACTCTGCCTAGCAGATGGACATATACCTTAGAACCTATCGCATGTGAATTTGGTGTATCTCCTTCTAATTGAATGGTCAAGGATTTTTTTAACTGATTCCTGTTTTTTAAAATCAACGCCTTCGCTCCTATCTGATTTACCACTAAATCCACCATTCCATCCTGGTCCAAATCACCGTAGGCCGCGCCATTGAAATATCCTGTGTGTTTTAATAGTCCGCATTGGTAGCTTATATCCTTGAACCTGTATTGACCACTCCCTTGATAGGCAAATAAATGGGAAGCCCCATCCGGCATAGCCGCAATCGTCGATGAATCATACTTATCTGTTTTATTTATATTTTTCTTGATTTCAAGATCAGATACAAACTTTATATAATCCAAATCAACCGGTCTTTTGACGATACCGCTTGTAATGAATACATCTTTATTCCCATCATTATCAAAATCAAAAAACAATGGTGACCAGGACCAATCTGTTGCTGCTATGCCACCGATCAATCCTGTCTCCGCAAAATTGGAACCATTATTTGTCTGCAATGCATTTCTTGAATATTGTTTCTGATAACCCTGAATTTCGATTTTTACTTTGTACATATTGGGGTTTTCTTCACTTCCATATGTTTTAACTGTTTTTTCATCGGGAGGAAGCATATCGACGGTAAGGATATCGGGCCATCCGTCATTATTATAATCCGCGATATCATTCCCCATACTAAACCGGCTGTAATGATCAAAATATTGAGCACCGGATTCTTTAAAGTAATAAGGATTCCCTTTGGAAAGTTTCCCACCTTGGTTCAGATAGCAGTAATCATTTTCATGAAAATCATTGCCGACATATATATCATCCCAGCCATCCATGTTTAGGTCACCAATGGCCAATCCGAGGCCATAACCCAGGTCACTTTGAAAGATACCTGCTTCTATCGAAACATCTGTAAATCTACCGGTAGTCGCTAAATCATTTCGATACAATCGGTCACCGGATAATGAATCATAGGTGCGACGATGGCTCGTATCCGTGATATTTGCATGGGGGTGATGTGATTGATTAAGAATAAAACAATCCAAATCGCCATCGTGATCATAATCAAAGAAAGCAGATTGTGTCGTAAAACATTTTGTATCTAAACCATATCGTTGAGAGTTTTCAGTAAAAGTAAGATCTCCATTATTAATATACAGTTCGTTGTGACCTTTCAAACCGTATTTTTGACTGACGGTTGAAACATAGATATCCAGCAAACCGTCTCCATTGACATCGGCCATCGTGGTTCCGGTGCACCAGTCAGAAAATCCGGTCACTCCAGCTTTTTCAGTAATATCTTCAAATACAAAATTCCCTTTATTAAGATACAATTTATTTCCGCCTTTTATATTGGCAGTAAAATAAATGTCTGGTAACTGATCCTGATTGATATCACCGATCGATACGCCTCCTCCATTATAATAATAGAGATAATACAGAATATTAAAAAGTTTATGATTCTCTAGTTTGTTCTCAAATGTAATATGAGATTGTGCCGATGGAATACTTTCAAATAAGGAATGCTCATTTTTCTTACAATGTACCAATAAAGAAAACAGCACCAGAAAACCGGCAAACCTTACATACATTGAATTTAATGAATAAAAAGACCTCATACCGAGAAATAATGTACAAACTATAAACTAAAATAGGGCTATCGTTGGATTTACTATAGCCCTACTGAATATCTTTTGATGACTAGAATACTACATTTTGCTATTGTACAATGCTAACACTTCTGCGTCGGATAAGGTCTTTCCATACAGTCTGAATTGATCCATTTTACCGCTAAAGCTTTTGATCCAATCATCCCCCGGGCCATCGATGCCTGCATGTTTATTCCATCCGGAGATCACCAGGCTTGCACTGTTTTTCAAATTAAGTTTACCCAATGGGTTACTACCATCTTTTAAGATTCCAGAAGTACCGGGAGTAGGCACTTCTTTACCATCAAAATAGACCCTTAACTTTGAATCGGTTTCATTGTAAGTAAATGCTATATGATGCCAGTTGCCATCAAACAATGGACGTTTAAAAGACTTGTCGGTATATTCTATCCAATGGTCTAAAAGTGCAAATTTAAAAGTACAGGAGTCTTTGGTAGCGTGTTCTACCAATAAAAAGGCTCCACTGTTGTGCCAAAAATCTTTGTTCGTCAGAGAAAAGTACAATTCTGTATTGGGATTTACTACGTTATTCACCCAAAATGAAATAGAGCAACTGGTTGCATTTTTTATATCATTCGCTGAAGAATATTTGACCGCCTTACCATCTTCACCTTGCAAAGCTTTGCCACTTACACCAGCCACAGATTTGAGTGGATTATCGGCAGCAAAATTAGCTCGAATGCTATCCACTGCATTTTTCAGCGGGTCGCTGGTAGTACCATCAAATGCAGCGTAAAATTTCAAAGGCCCGCCGGGAGGCTGATTATCCTTTACATAATCACCCAATGCTGGTCGTTCAAATTTTTGACATTGATATAATGTAAAGATCAAACTTATCGCGAGTAAAATCAAATATGATTTTTTATAATTGATTATATATTTCATGATCATCAAGATTAATTATTAATTATAATCGGGATTTTGAATCAATACCCCGTTGGATTTATCCACCACAGTTTGTGGTAAAGGATAATACTTATTTTTTGGCTTATAGCCTAACGAACCCAGTACCGATTCAGCATCACCCCATCTGACCAGGTCATAGAAACGATGTCCTTCCAACGCGAATTCTACTCTTCTTTCTTGTTTGATCGCTTTGCGAAAATCATTTTTAGTAGTGGGTTTAATTTCTCCCAATTCAGCTCTTTTTCTGACCATGTTAACCCGATCAATGGCCGTCTGGGTAGGTCCGCTTGTTTCGTTTTCAGCTTCAGCTGCCATCAATAATACATCAGAATATCGCAGGATTTGTTGTTGCACCCAATAAGCACCGTCAAGATAACCAGTCGACCTTCTCTTGGCTGGGTCAGCATAGACTTTTTTATTCCAGTATTTTCTTACCAGGTTAGAAGCC
>CALMKY010000367.1 GCA_937867195.1 uncultured Saprospiraceae bacterium
GGAAGAATATTTTAAGTGGATGCAGGACTGGGGGTTTGATTTCGTACGCATTCCGATGGCCTATCCGCGATACATTCAATACGATAAATCAAAAAACATCACTCCTGAACAGATTCGCAATATCGATACACAACAAACGGATGCAATACAACAGTTGGTCCATCATGCGCATACATACGGATTGCATGTATGTCTCAACCTTCATAGGGCACCTGGTTTTTGTATCAATGCCGGATTTAATGAACCGTATAATTTATGGACCGATCAGCGGGCATTGGATGATTTTTGTTTTCACTGGGAATTTTGGGCCAAAGCATTTAAAAACACCTCATCTAAAAAAATAAGTTTTGACTTACTGAATGAACCTGCCTGGAGAGATGATATGAATGATCAACTTGGTAAAAAGACTAGTTTGCCCGGAGATGTTTACAGAAAAATAGTATTCGCTGCTTATCAGTCCATCAAAAAAGTAAATAAAAATCATTTAGTCATAGCGGATGGTAATAATGTAGGTAAAAATGTAACGCCTGAGATTACCGACCTCGACATCGCCCAATCCTGCCGGGGCTATACACCCTCGATCATATCGCATTATAAGGCGGGATGGGTTTATAAGGATCCCGATCATTTACCTGTACCAGTGTGGCCAGGCAAAGTAGGCGATGAAGAATTGAATATGTCCATGCTCGAAAAATTATATGCTCCCTGGATAAAACTAAAGGAAAGTGGTATAGGTGTACATTGTGGTGAGTGCGGGTGTTTTAATAAGACGCCTCATGATGTTTTCCTCGCTTGGTTTAAAGATCTTACTTCATACTTGTCCAAAAATGATATCGGATTTGCGCTCTGGGAATTTAGTGGTGCTTTTGGAATCCTGGATTCCAATCGAGCAGATGTAACGTATGAGGATTGGCATGGCCATAAATTAGATAGAAAATTGCTTACACTCATTCAAAATGCTTAGACATAATTATATTTAATTCCATGACTTCAATTTAATTTTATGCAGAAACTCACACCATAAGAAGAGATGCTGGCATCTTATGAAGAGTGAAAAAGTTTAATGCAGTAATACTAATTTTAACTGCCGTTACAATAGTGCCTTTTATATTGAATTGCCAATCAAGTATCGTATTGGATTCACTTGAAAAAGATACGATTGTACTGGTACCAATTTCTTTAGACCATGACTCTATTATGCATAAATATGGTAAGCATCTTTTTCTCATACCTCCGCCTCCGCCACCAAGTGTCGTGATCAGAGATTTTTTGATAAAACAATATGAGTTTGGGCAGTTAGTAAGCGTCTCAAAATGTAAAGAATATTATCCCGACTCTTGTATTCTATACTTTTTTAATGAATCAGGAGATACCATCCAGGTTTATAATGAATCCAGAAAAGAATTAATTTCATATTGCATCGAAGAAGAGGATCGGGTGCCTGTAAAAATTTATTCTAATCAAGATAGTAGTTATACTTTTCCGGACAGGCCGCCCATGTTCAAAGGTGGTAAAAAGGTCTTAAAGAATTTTGTGGATCAACACATTCATTATCCAACGGATGCATGGCAGCACGATATTACAGGAATGATATCTGTTTCGATGAAAATAGATACGATGGGACATTTATCTTCATATCATCTGATCAACAGAGTCTATCCATCGTTGGATGCTGAAGCTTCAAGGATATGCAGGATCATACCGGATACCTGGATTCCGGCTTTAGTACGAGGTAAAAAAGTGGAGTCGGAGTATATTCTGAATGTGAATTTTGATCTACGGTAAAACGGGAAAACATTTTATAAATGAATGAACATTCATTTATATTTGCGCCGTGAGATTTCGGGATGTGAAAAAAGCGGTCCAGGTAAAACAAAAAGCCATCGATTTAATTGTAAAAGGCGGCGTCGATGCTTTTAGCATGCAGAAGCTGGCGAAAGCTGCCAAAGTCTCTCCAGCCACCCTGTACATTTATTACAAAGACAAGGAAGACTTGATCTCAAAACTGGGTTCGGAAGCAGCGCAGTTACTGGTGGATGCAACTTTATTGGGATTTACAGAAGATATGGAATTTGAAGAAGGCATGTACATCCAATGGAAAAACAGATCATCTTTTGCAATAAATAATCCGGACATCAATATCTTCTATGATAAATTAAGACATTCATCCTATAGTCATAAACTGACGGATCAAATCAGATCGAGTTTTAAAAATCCAATGAAGAATTTTATTCTGAAAGCGATCAGGGAAAAAAAACTCAGGAAAATGGACCCGGGATTGTTTTGGCCTTTGGCCATTGGACCCCTGTATAGTCTGGTGAAGTTTCATATGGATGGTGTTTCGATCTCCGGGCAACCTTTCAGGCTCACTGATAAAATACTGAGGGATGCACTTAGCATTGTCCTCCATGGATTGAAGCCGGAATAAATATCAATAAATTAATTTACAATGAATAAAGTAAAATCTCAATTCACTTCAAAACAGAAATATGTAATTGCCTTGTTGGCACTTACCCAGTTTACCGTGATTTTAGACTTCATGGTCATGTCTCCGTTGGGAGATTTTTTGATCAAATCATTAAATATTTCTACGACTCAGTTTGGATTTGCCGTATCGTGTTATGCCTTCAGTGCAGGTATATCCGGATTATTGACAGCAGGATTTGCTGATCGATACGACCGCAAAAAATTATTGCTTTTCTTTTATGTCGGATTTATAGTAGGTACTTTTTTGTGCGGTATCGCTCCAAGTTATCCTTTGTTGATAGCGGCAAGGATCATCACAGGTCTATTTGGTGGAGTGATTGGCTCGATCGGTTTTGCTATCATCACTGATTTATTTGACTTACAACACCGTGGCAGGGTCATGGGTTTTGTACAAATGGGATTTGCTGCGAGCCAGGTCTTGGGCATACCCATCGGTATTTACATAGCCAATAAATTTGATTGGCATGCACCATTTCTAATGATCGTGGTATTGGCATTCATCATTGCGTTTATGATTTATAAAAAATTGCCACCGATCATTGACCATTTAACCAAAGGACATGATAGGAATGTAGTGGAGCATTTTGTACATGTATTTACCAATCCGAAATACCGATTGGGATTCATAGCAACTTCCATCTTAGCCACGGGAGGATTTATGATGATGCCTTTTGGGTCGGCTTTTGCGATCAATAATCTCAAAGTGACCTCCAATCATCTTCCCATCATTTTTATGGCATCCGGCTTATCTTCATTGATCATCATGCCGGTGATCGGAAAACTTTCTGACAAGTTTGACCGATTTAAAATTTTTGCATTCGGTTCACTTTGGGGAATGATATTTATAATGATCTATACCCATCTTGGACCGAGTCCGTTATCTGTAATCATACCCCTCAACATTTGTGTGTTTATCGGCATCATGTCCAGGATGATTCCGGTATCCACGATCGGTTCTGCCGTGCCGGCTTTGCCGGATAGGGGTGCTTATATGAGCATCAACGCCTCCATCCAGCAGATAGCAGGTGGATTGGCGGCTGCTTTCGCGGGTATGATCGTGCATCAAAAAGATAAATTCAGTCCGTTAGAAAATTACCCGATGCTGGGATTCATTACATCCTTTATGATGCTGATTACTATTTATCTGGTATATCTATTGAATAATCAGGTAAAAGGAAATAAGGCAACAAGCCCCGAACCGCCAGTTGTATTGTTGGAGTAACAGTGAAAATTCAATCCGATTGTGTGTACAGGATCGATGATTTTTTTATGTCTGTTAGATTCAATATCTTTCATTCAAATAAAAATCTTCGATGTATGAAAAGAATCATTTTTATCATTTTTGTAATTGCGTTTTTCCAATCTACGGCGCAAAAATTTAATGGTCTCGAAATGGGGCTCAACAGTCTCTTCAGGGTTTCGGATGCTAAAACACGATCGATCTCTCCTGAAAATTTTAATGGCGAGAAAGGTAAAGGTGGCATGGCCATCGATGGAACCGGTAAAAGTGCATCCCGTGATCTGGGTCAAAGCTGGAAAGTAAGCCCAAGTGTGGTCATCAAAGCGAAATCAACTTTTACGGTGGCGGAGATCACCGGACCGGGGGCCATCCAGCATATCTGGATGACTCCGACCGGCAATTGGCGATGGTCAATCATTCGATTTTATTGGGATGATGAGACAGAACCATCCATCGAAGTTCCGGTTGGTGATTTTTTTGGCAACGGTTGGTGTAAATATGCCCCTATCAGTTCATTGCCGGTCGCAGTCAACCCGGGCAGCGCATTTAATTGTTATTGGGTAATGCCATTCAGAAAAAAATGTAAGATCACGATGGAAAATATAAATGAAGAAGATATGGTTTTATATTATCAGGTAGATTACACGTTGACCGAGGTGCCGGCCGATGCAGCGTATTTTCATGCTCAGTTTCGCAGGACCAATCCGCTGCCTTATAAAACCGATTATACCTTGGTAGATGGTATCAAAGGCAAGGGGCAATATGTGGGGACTTATCTTGCATGGGGTGTGAATAATAACGGTTGGTGGGGCGAAGGCGAAATCAAGTTTTTTATGGATGGAGACACTCAATATCCTACCATTTGCGGCACCGGCACGGAAGATTATTTCTGCGGCTCCTATGATTTTGATGTAAGAAAAAAGAATGCAGCAGGAGTAGATCAGGTAGAATACCAGGAATTCAATACACCTTATTCAGGATTGGCCCAGGTCATTAAAGGAGACGGGCACTATCAGGTAGAACAACGTTTTGGATTGTATCGCTGGCATATCATGGATCCCATCCGGTTTGAGAAGGATCTTAGGGTAACCATTCAAGCATTGGGTTGGAGAACAGGTGGCCGGTATTTACCACTTAAAGATGATATCGCTTCTACTGTATTTTGGTACCAGATGGAGCCTCATAATAAATTTCCCGTTCTGCCGGGTAAAGATGAATTGGAAGTGAACTAACAGTCTATATCATATATTAATATTTTTTTGTGGATTATTTTTTTTGGAATTGGGATCCTGTCCTATTTAAGCTAGGCAATCTGGTATTTACGTGGTATGCATTTTATGCCATTCTTTCATTTGTACTTTCTGTCTACTTTATTCGTAAATTATTTACTAAAAAGGATGTCCATATTTACCGAATCGATTTATTTATAATTTTTATAACGGTCATCTCCTTAATTTTTGCAAGAATCGGATCCGTATTGGCCAATCCGATCGTAGATAAAAATGAATCTTTTTTAAGTTATGTATTGCCATTGAGTTTTAATCCTGCAATTCATTTTGTAGGATTGCATCATTTGTCATTACCGTTTGGAATCCTGGGCTTATTATTTGCAAGCTGGTCGTATAACAAAATAGTTCGGGGTGGACCTGTTTTCAGAATTTGGGATGCAGTCGCCATCCTGGCTTGTTTAGTGGGAGCACTTTTTTTCAAAGCTGATTTTTTGCATTCTACCTATTTAGGCACACCATCCGGTGGTCCGGATGGGACAGTGTCCATACGACCGGTCTATGATGGATTAAAAAAGCTTTCTTGCTGTATTATGCGGAATCCGGATGGTCCCAACCCGCTGACTAAAATTCTTATTAAAAAAGGCAATCAAAGAATGAATAAAGAACCGAATCTGAAGAACATGGATTTTTTGATTGATTTTAAACCGGGCATAGAAGAAAGGGAAGCATCTGAATTTGTTATCGGTGATATTAAAACCTATTTATATGAGCACCCGGTATATGTTTCAGAATCAGGAAAAGAGCCGATTAATTATTCATTGACCAAATTACCCGCAGGTCATATTCAGGGAAAAATAACTACCCTTGGCATTGCAAGGCATCCGGTGGCTGCGTATTTGACTTTGTTTTTATTTTTAATGGCTGTCTTCTTTTATTTTTTCGAGCGGAAGAATAGAGCGCCGGGATTCATCACGGCATGGATACTCATACTGTTTAGTGTTTTTTATTTTTTGATTCAATTTATTACCCTCCAGCCCACTCAGGAAAAAACCATGGCAGGATTGTGGACAAGTCAATGGTGTATATTGCCGGTTTTTCTATTCGGTTGGATTATTTATTTTTCCAAAGCCAAAAAAGCCTAGGTCATCTTAAGATTCCAAGGCTTATTATTCACCAATAGATAATTCTATTATTTATATGCTGTAATCGTTTGAATACTACCATCATCGTTATAATGTAGTTCGGTGACTTTCGTGCATCGTAAATGAGTCTTACCTCCGGATAATGAACTATCATGATAAAACAAATACCATTTGCCTTTGAATTCCACGATGGAGTGGTGATTAGTCCAGCCAATGACCGGATTTAGAATAACTCCTTTATAAGTAAAAGGTCCGTATGGACTGGTACCGGTTGCATAGCAGATATAATGTGTATCACCGGTGGAATAGGAGAAGTAATATTTTCCTTTGTATTTATGCATCCAGGAAGCTTCGAAAAATCTTCGGTTATTGTCTTTGCCCATGAGAGCATGACCGGCACTATCCAGTATTTTGATTTCTTTTACAGGCTCAGCAAACTGTAGCATGTCCTTAGTGAGTTTTGCAACGCGAGGTCCGAGTGCATCTCTTTCATCACGTGGTTCGATGGCCGTCGTATCGTATTTGCCATTGACCCAGCGCTGCAGTTGACCACCCCAGATTCCTCCGAAATACAAATAATAGGTGCCGTTATCATCTTTAAATGCACATGGATCCATCGAATAAGAATTTTTAATGGGCAGTGCTTCCGCTTTAAAGGGACCGGTTGGGTTAGCAGAAGTAGCTACTCCGAGGCGGAAAATATCCTGTTTATCTTTTGCGGGGAAATAGAGATAATATTTTCCATTGGCATACGCTGCATCCGGCGCCCACATCTGACGACCAACCCACGGCACATCTTTTTTATCGATGGCGACACCGTTATCCATCACCGGGCTTCCGATACTATCCATTGAAAGTATATGATAATCTCTCATATCAAAATGTGAACCCAGGTCATCCTGAGGTATACCGGATTCGTAATCGTGAGAGGGATATACATAGATCTTGCCATTGAAGACATGAGCCGAAGGATCCGCTGTATAGATATTGGTCACTAAGGGCTGAGATATAGGTATTGGTTCTTTCTTAGGTGGGGTAGTGTCTGCTGCTTTTTGAGGTTCATTACCAGCAGTCGATTCAGGTTTTTGATTTTTACACGAAGCCATCGTCACGATGGCTATCGCGAGTACATACAATTTTTTCATTCTAATCATTCAAATTTTAGGAGAGTAAAGATAAGAAAGCAACCTTCAATTTTATAGTATTTGCTCAAAGAAGGGCTACGACGGGAGCATGCAATATTCCATGTCTTCGAGTTAGAAATGAAGATTCATTCTTTTCAATCACTTCTTTGACTTAAATTTACTTTTTAAATAATTAATAATCAGATTTGATGAAAGAATTAAATTCCAAATTGCCATTTGCAGGTACCAATATTTTTACTAAAATGTCCGGGCTTGCATTTGAAGTAGGGGCTTATAATATTGCGCAGGGGTTTCCTGATTTTCCCTGCGATCCGGCGTTGATCGCGTTGGTGGATAAAGCCATGAAAGATGGATGGAATCAATATGCACCCATGCCGGGTGTATTAAAACTGAGAGAACGGATTGCTGAAAAGACTTTTGAATTGTATCAAAGACAATACGATCCCGTACTGGAGGTCACTGTGGTACCGGGTGCTACGGCAGGGATCTATTCTGCCATCAATGCATTGGTATTTCCAGGAGAAGAAGTCATTATAATAGAACCCTGTTACGACAGTTATTTGCCTTCCATTGTAATGGCTGGGGCAATACCCGTCATCAGCAAAATGAAACTGGACATTCCTGGAGGCTATTCAATCGACTGGGCAGATATTAAGTCTAAAGTCAATGCCAAGACCCGGATGATTATGATCAATACGCCCCACAATCCGACAGGAAGCATCTTGCGCCACGACGATATGTTGTCATTAATTGACATCGTCCATGGAACCGATATTTTTGTTTTGAGTGATGAAGTCTACGAACACATCATTTTTGATGGAGAAAAACATGCATCCATATCCGCCTATCCTGAATTAGCCGAACGGGGAATTATGATAGCTTCCTTTGGTAAGACGTTTCATACGACAGGGTGGCGTACCGGGTATGTATTGGCACCGGCACAGATCACCAAAGAAATACGCAGAGTTTACCAGTTTATCGCATTCTCAGCTTCGACACCTATGCAACATGCTATTTATGAATACCTGGGGAATAAAGACCTCTACCTGCAGCTCAATGATTTCTTCCAGCGAAAAAGAGATATGATGCGTGGTCTGATCAGTCAGTCGAGGTTTACGATGTTGCCTTCAAAGGGTTCTTATTTTCAATGTGTATCTTATGGACATATCACCGATGAACACGATGAAGATTTAGCTGTGCGGCTCACCAAAGAAAATAAAGTCGCCACGATACCTGTCTCCGCATTTTATAAAGATCATACGGATCATAAAATATTGAGATTTTGTTTTGGTAAAAAGGATGAAACGATCCAAAAAGCCTTAGAAATATTATGCAGGATTTAACCGTTACGTTGATTCAAACATATCAATATTGGCAAGACAAAGAAGCCAACCACCATCATTTTAAGTCCCTGATAGACCAGATCACATTACCAACCGATTTGATTATACTTCCTGAAATGTGGAGTACAGGGTTCAGTATGGATGCAAATAGATTAGCCGAATCAATGGAAGGGGATACGGTTGCCTGGATGGCTCGTATTGCCAACGAACGGAATGCTTGCCTGATCGGTTCAGTCATTATCGTCGAACACGGTTTGTATTATAATCGATTGATAGCTGCGATGCCGGATGATAATATAGTGTATTATGACAAGCGACATTGTTTTCGTATGGCAGGTGAAGATAAAATCTATACGCCGGGACAAAAATTGCTTACCCTTGAAATCAACGGGTGGAAAATAAGACCTTTTGTTTGCTATGATTTGAGATTTCCGGTTTGGTCCAGAAATAAATATGATGCTGTACATGGTTGGGATTATGACCTCTCCTTGTACATTGCCAATTGGCCTGCTGCCAGAGCCTATGCGTGGAAATCATTAGCTATTGCACGAGCCATTGAAAATCAATCGTACGTCATCACAGTCAATCGCATCGGGGAAGATACCAATGGAAATCAATACAGTGGTGACAGCCAGGTAATCAATTCTTATGGACAAGTACTGCATCATCTGGATGACCAGGCATATGTCAAGACAATCACTTTGGAAAAATCGCTTTTAGTAAAACACAGATTGGATTTTCCGGTGGGCCTGGATGCAGATAAGTTTGAATTTGTATATTGAAAATAGTCCATGATCCGGAATCTCATTAGCTTAGTATAGATTTTTAAACTTGGAAGACGGTAAAACTCATTTTTTAAAACTTTGGAATCGTGTGGTTACCCTTGGCACGTCGACTGATCTGTCGCCGTGGGAGCTAAAACGCGCCAGATTGATCAATGGGATCGCTTTTACTTCTATGGTCCTTTCCATCCTCTATGGATTGCCCTATCTACATCCTGACTATTGGTTGACACTCACCGAAATCTTAACCGAGGCTACTTTCATGGGTTTGGTTTTATGGATCAATTCCTATGGATACTTTTCATTCACATCCCATCTGTTTGTGATGTTTAATTTATTGTTCTTTACGTTCCAGGCGATCAGCCATGGCGCCATCGACGGCACTGAATATTATTTAATCGTTGCGGGTGTCGTCTCTACCTTGTTTTTCAAATCACGAATCGTATCGACTGTTTATTTTTTTGTCAATGGACTGTTTTTCTTTCTTTGTAAATATTCCTTTACAGTCATTCAGCCGTTTTTGTTTATGGCGCATGGAGAAAATCAATATTACGCCAATCACCTGAATATGATTATTATCCTCTATTTTATCGTCTTGTATTTTAAATCGGAGAATTTTCTACAGGAAACGCTGCTTCAAAATGAGAAAGAGAAAGCTGAAAATTTATTACTGAATATTCTTCCGGAGGAAACTGCTCATGAGTTGAAAGAAACAGGTAAAGCAAAAGCGAGAAATTATGAGGTCGTGACCGTCATGTTTTCTGATTTTAAGAATTTCAGTCAGGTAGCTGAGAAACTAAGTCCCAATGAATTAATAACAGAAATGAATCGGTGCTTCAGTGCTTTTGATCAGATTATACATCAGTACAAAATCGAAAAAATAAAAACGATCGGTGACTCGTACATGTGCGCCAGTGGATTACCGGATGAATCCACGCACGATGCTGTCTCCATGGTTAAAGCCGGTCTTGAAATGCAGGATTTTATCAATCAATATAATTCAGATAGAAAAAGTAAAAGACTGATCAAACTGGAGATGAGAGTCGGTATCCATACAGGACCCCTTATCGCCGGGATTGTCGGAATTAAAAAGTTTGCGTATGATGTATGGGGCGACACGGTCAATATCGCATCGCGAATGGAATCCAGCGGAGATGTGGGTAAAGTAAACATCAGCCAGGCTACCTATGAACTGGTGAGCGGTCAATTTCAATGTACGTATCGTGGTAAAATTGAAGCAAAGAACAAAGGAGAAATAGATATGTATTTTGTAGAACGCGTCTTATAACGCAATGATTTTGCCCGCTGAAGAATGACGAATTTGGATATACGAATTCATTAAGTAATTTTTTGGTCACGATCAAATTCAATATCCAAATGAATATACGTCTCGCTATGCGATAAGTCTTATTAAAATGGAATAAAGCATTGCATGTATTGACAATTCGCTAAAACACGGCTTCAGCTATTTTCCTGGTCGTTTCACTATCGCCCATGGTATAATAATGCAAGGAAGGGACTCCGGCTGATTTTAATTCTTTTGATTGATAAATGCACCATTCAATACCCGCTTGCTTTATGGTTTCCGGTGATGAGCCGCTGTGGATGGCTTTTATCAGATCATTGGGTAGCTCTACATAAAATGCTGCCGGAATGGATTTTAGCTGACTTTTGCGAGTCAATGGTTTGAGACCCGGGATGATGGGGACCTGGATGCCATGATCTCGACATAATTTTACAAAGTCAAAATATTTTTTATTGTCAAAAAACATTTGTGTCACAATGTATTCGCCACCTGCATCAATTTTATCTTTTAGATGTTGCATATCGGATTCAAAGCTGGGCGCTTCAAAATGTTTCTCGGGATATCCGGCTACTCCGATACAAAAATTAGCTTTGGTTCCATCCTTAACATCTACATCGATGTAGATACCTTCGTTCATATTTTTAATTTGCCTAATCAAATCGATCGCATAGTGATGTCCCCCGGGTTCGGGATAAAATCTGCCTTCTAATTTTCTGGCATCTCCCCGCAAAGCCAATACATTATTGATTTTTGCATATTCCATATCTATCAACGCATCTTCGGTTTCTTCCTTTGTAAATCCACCGCACAGCAGATGGGGTACTGCATCGACTCCATATCTGTTTTGAATGGCTTGTGCGATGACTACGGTACCAGGTCTCTTACTTATGGATACTTTTTCAGGAACACCCTGGTTATTTGTGCGGTACACATAATCTTCCCGATGATA
>CALMKY010000368.1 GCA_937867195.1 uncultured Saprospiraceae bacterium
GTTGGCACCGGACGCTTATTAGGGGCGTTGAATTGGCAAAGTGGTTATACATCCATGCCGCAAGGTCAATCAAAACTAGCTCAATGCGATATCCATAAAATCGAAGCCTGGATTAATAAAGGCACACCTAATAATTAGAAATAAACTAACGCTACATGAATTTGAAATTGAAATTTGGAATTACGACTTTTATCCTTGCCTTAAGCATCAATGCATGTTATTACGATAATGAAGCTGATTTGTATCCCAACGGATGTGTGACGACCAATGTGACTTATTCAGGATATGTCAAAACTTTTATCAGTAATAATTGTTCATGTCACGTGAATGGAAGTATCAACGGAGGTGTGAATCTTGATGGACATACCAATGTCAAGACGTATGTCAATAATGGAAAATTCATAGCCTCTATAAAACATCTCTCCGGAGCTTCCGCCATGCCTCCATCCAGTGCCATCACCGGAACGTGTGATATATCCAAACTGGATGCATGGATTGCGGCGGGAGCAAGCAACAATTAAATATTTATTAAAAAATCAGTATAGAATATGAAAAGGATTTTGATAGCTATTTTGATTCTTGCCTTGATAGGAGGAGCCATTGCATACAGAATGTGGAATAAACCTCATGAAAATATTGCAGAAACAAAATCAGTGGCAACTGTAACTTCTTCTGATCTTTTTAAGTCATATAGTGCGGACGAAAAGTCGGCCAATGAAAAATACATGGCCAAAGTCATAACGGTCAGTGGAAAAGTCGCTGAATCAAAGGTGGAGGAAGGTAAAACGGTCGTGACCTTGCAGACCGAAGATCCAATAGGGACAGTGGTCTGTAGCCTGGATCCTTATTCTAAACAGGAAAAAACCAGCTTTGCGGTAGGAGATCAGGTTAGTTTCAAAGGAATTTGCAATGGGTTTCTTTCCGATGTAATCGTTGACCGATGTGTATTAGTAAAATAATTTTACAGATAACAATTTCAGTATAAATACAAAATAAAATGAAATCATTAAAATTTTCAATTCTCGGTTTGACATTGGCATTCTTCACCGTCCAGGCGAATGCACAGAAATTTTTTAGCCGTACTGGCAAAGTGAAATTTGAGACAGATTCTAAAATGGAAAAAATAGAAGCTAAATCCAACACGGCGAGCGTGGTCATCGATCTGGGTACCGGGGATATGGAAGTAGCGATGCTGGTCAAATCATTTAATTTTGATAAAGCCCTCATGCAGGAACATTTCAATGAAAATTATATCGAATCCACCAAATTCCCAAAATCCAGTTTTAAAGGAAAAATAATTAATATCAAAGATGTCAACCTGGCTAAAGATGGCCCGGTAGAAGTACAATATGAAGGTCAGCTTACACTCCATGGTGTCACTAAACCTTTGGAAGACAAAGCAACTCTTTATGTAGGTGGAGGAAAGATCAATGCGTATGCAAAGTTTAAAATTCCCTTAGAAGATTATGAAATTACGATTCCCGCACTTGTAAAAGATAATATTGGAAAAAAAGCACACATTGAAGTGAAAGCTGAGCTGGAAGAATATAAGAAAGCTCAATAATTAATCTTAGTTTTGCCCCATCGCTTAATTTTATTTTTTCATGAATAAGATACTCACTATTGCAATTGCATTTATGTGTTCAATTGCAATCCATGGTCAGGATTTATTGTCATCTGTATTGGGTGATTCGACGGCAGAATCCATGACCAAAGACCCGGTGTTCGCCACTTTTAAAACAACCCGAATTGTAAATCTTCCATCCATTGAAAATACAGCGGCCGGTGTATTTGATTTTAAAATATCCCACCGATTTGGATTTTTAAATAGTGGTTCAAAAGAATTTTTTGGATTAGATCAGGCTTATATCCGGCTAGGTGGCGAGTACGGTATCACACCGGCACTGATGGTTGGTGTGGGACGCAGTAGTTACCAGAAAGTAATTGACGGGTATGCAAAGCTTAGATTGATCAGGCAAAAGACAAATGGCTTTCCATTTACAGTTAGTTTATTCGGCGGCACCTATCTTCAGACATTGAATACCAATCCTGATCGTCAGGTATTATTTACTGACAAACTATCGTTTGTGAGTCAATTATTAATTGGTACCAAAATCAGCGACGCCTTATCCTTACAGGTATCTCCTACCCTGGTACATAGGAATCTTACGGCCACGACTGCAGAAAAAAATGATGTCTATGCAATTGGTGCAGGCGGAAGAATCAAACTTACTAAAAGAATTTCTTTCAATGGTGAATATATCTATGTCTTGCCAAACCAGATTTCAACAGACTTTAAAAATTCGCTTTCCTTAGGTTTCGATATTGAAACCGGAGGTCATGTATTCCAATTGCATCTCACCAATTCAACATCCATGATAGAAAAAGGATTTGTTGCTGAGAATGCAGGCGACTTTGGCAAAGGGGATATCCATTTTGGCTTTAATATATCCAGGGTCTTTACGATCGTAAGACCTAAGGAAAAAAAATAATATCTATTCTAAGTCTTCCCTCCATTGAACCCATACCGGTTCTCTCAGTGTATCGTTGGGAGTAACGGATGCGTATTGGATTTCACACCATTTTATCGGCTTTATCCACGTGGTTAGTTTCTCTTCTTCCATCTTTACATCAAATGGTTTGATGTTTGAAATGATAGGATTTAATATATCTTTACTAAACTCTTTGAGCATTTCATCATCAAATCCGGTACCGACACGACCCCTGTATACAAACGATCCATCCTCTTCTTTTGAAACCAATTGCAGAGCACCAAATGTTCCTTCCCGATTCCCCTGACCTTCGGTAAATCCTGCTACGATGCATTCCATGGTATTTCTAAATTTGATTTTAATCCAATCATTGGACCGCTTCCCGGGAAGATAAGGGCTATCTTTTCGTTTTGCCATGATCCCTTCGAGTTTCATTTTTTCTGCAGCCTGGTACAGGCTTTCACCATCATCAAATACATCGCTGGACCTAAAGACATTTTTTGCTTTGATGAGATCTTTGAGCCAGGCCTGTCTTCGCTGAATTGGTTCTTTGATTAAGGATCTACCGTCTAAATAAATTACATCAAACATATAACAATGGGCAGGTTTCGATTTGCGGACCACATCGATAGCAAACTGACCTGCATGCATCCGGGAAATAACATCTGTAAATACCGGAAGTCCCTTGCTATTAAGGCAAACAATTTCTGCGTCGAAAATAGCTACACTGCAGTTGAGATCTTCACGAGCTTTGATCAATTCGGGAAACTGATGGCTGATATCACGTCCGGAGCGAGACAATATCTTTATTTTTTCTTCCTCCACATACATCGTGACTCTGATACCATCCCATTTTACTTCATATAAATATAATTGGGGGTTGGTAGGGAGTCCATGTCCGGATGAAGCTAACATTGGGAAAATCGTCGAAGTACGATCCCATTGTGCCCGATCGACCCGCTCGAGCAGCCATTCCTTTTCTTTTGTATTGTGCATTCTGAATTCTCCTTCCAGTTCAGGACTATACAACTTAAAGTAAAAACCATCTTTCTTATGTTTGGATATCTCAAATTTACCTTTTGCAAAAATCCACATTGGGCCACCACCGTATTCACCTTTGGGTATTACACCTTCAAAATTTAAATATTGAATCGGGTGCGGTTCCGTTTCGATGGCCATTCGTTTTATACCGGTTTGATCCGGCAGTCCGCGAGGTACAGCCCAGCATCTCAATACACCATCGATTTGTAACCTTAGATCATAATGTAATCTGGAAGCATGATGACGATGAATAACGAAAGCATCGGAGCTGGTGTATTCATTTAAATCTTCTGCTTTGGGTTCATTCGTTTTTTCAAAATCCCTTTTTTGCTGATATACGATGAGTTGTTCCGGACTTTTGTGCTTGTCGCCTTCCGGGTTGATATTTTTTTTTTCGGTCAGGACCCGCCTGGTATGAATCATAACCGCTTTGCTATAAAACCCTTCCCAGGGGTCACCATGCGTCAATACGTATTCAGGAGTATTGAATAAATTATACAGTTTTCCATGTTCCAATTTGGATAGGTCTTCCCATTTGATCGGCATAGAGACCGGGGCAGTAGGCTTACCCCTCAGGGAATAAGGGGCAATAATGGTCTGAGAAGCATGGTTGCGGGCAATGTCAATAAACAATT
>CALMKY010000369.1 GCA_937867195.1 uncultured Saprospiraceae bacterium
GTTTTCATTTAATGAAATACCCTTCTCTTTCATACATTGAGGTGATAAATACTTTGAAAAGAATGGGATGGATCGTTGTTTGGTAAAAAGGAAGTCATATTAGACTCCACAAAGGCCATTTTGGAGAAAGATTAAAAATTACCGTGCCAGAACATAAACCGATTCATCCAAATACGTTAAAACTGATACTATCTCAAGCCGATATTGAACTTGATGAATTTCTTAAAGAATTGTAAACAGGATAAATTTGATAAAGAGGTTATAAATGATAGACTCCTTGCAATCTAAGCAATCATCCATCTGCGTCATTGGCCTTGGCTACGTCGGCTTGCCCCTGGCGCTTGAGTTTGCCAGGAGATTTAAAGTAATCGGATTTGACATCAATAGGCACCGCATTGATTTAATGAAGCAAAGCATGGATCCTTCCAATGAATTATCATCGGATCATTTTAAAAACCGCGATATTCTATTTACGGATCAAATAAATGATATTACAGATTGCCAGGTCTATATCGTCGCAGTGCCCACGGATATTGACGATAATAAAGTGCCCGATTTAAAACCATTAAAATCCGCATCGAAGACCATAGGAGAAGTCATCAAAAAAGGTGACTATGTTATCTACGAATCTACTGTCTATCCCGGTTGTACAGAGGAAGAATGCATCCCCATCATCGAACAGGCATCTGGATTGAAATTTGGTATTGATTTCAAGGCTGGTTATTCTCCGGAACGAATCAATCCCGGTGACAAATCCCGGCCACTGCCATCCATATTAAAAATTGTTTCCGGGTCAGATGATCAAGCATTGGAAAATATTGCTCAATTATATGGAAGCATCATTTCAGCCGGATTGCACAAAGCACCATCTATAAAAGTTGCTGAGGCAGCTAAAGTAATTGAAAATACTCAGCGCGATCTCAATATATCGCTGATGAACGAATTATCAATCTTGTTTGATAAAATGAACATCGATACGCAGGATGTATTGGCAGCAGCCGGTACGAAATGGAATTTCATAAAACTTCAGCCTGGCTTGGTAGGCGGACATTGCATAGGTGTGGATCCTTATTATTTATTGCACAAAGCAAAGGAACTCGATATAGAGCCACAAGTGATCGCCAGCGGTCGCCGTATCAACGATGGAATGCCGGCACACATTGCCAAAAAAATGATTCAAAAATTAATTGCTAAAGATGTCAATCCAAGTGAAGCCAAGGTTTTGGTGCTCGGAGTTACATTTAAAGAAAATGTATCGGACATACGCAATACTAAAGTGGTCGATCTGATCAGGGAATTGAAGGACTATTCTGTAAGGGTGGATGCCTACGATCCCATGGTGGACAATACGGAATTTATGCATGAATATGGTTTTTCACTTGTAGATCATCTGGAAGGAAAATATCATGGTATCATCGTAGCAGTCAGTCATGACGCCTTTAAAAATTTGGAGCATCATGCGATTCTTGATTTATTCCTGTCGGAGAGTAGATTTTTATTTGATCTGAAAGGAATTTTTTATTCATTGAAAAACGAAACCGATTATTGGCGATTATAATACATGAAAAATATTGAAATATCTTTTGGACACCAGTCCGTACACTATCATCATTATTTCTGAGAAACCCTATGGTGTATGGGTACTCTGCGTAATATAAAAATGTTAGTTCATCCTTGAAATACATTTTGGTGGGTTGTGGCCATATCTCACAGAAGCACGTACATGAAATACATCGCACCGGTGAGTTAATCGCTTTATGCGATCCATCCATAGAACGAATGAAATCCATCCGATCAATTTCAGAATTTGAGATGTATACTTCATTTGATGAAATGATGAGCCATTCACCGAAAGCTAATTCGATCATTATTTGTACACCCAATGCGATGCATGCGTCTCAATCCATCGCAGCACTCAATCAGGGATATCATGTCCTGTGTGAAAAACCGATGGCCATTCATTCCACAGATGCAAAGAAAATGATCGATGCTGCAGATAGAAATAACAGGCAACTCAGCATTGTGAAACAAATCAGACACAATACAGTCATTCGAGCTTTAAAAGCATGGATTGATTCTGGTAAATCCGGTAAAGTATTTTCAATATTGCTTAATTGTGCATGGAATCGAAATCATGAGTACTATGCGTCGTCTGCATGGCGCGGTAAAAAGGATCAGGACGGTGGTATCTTGTACACACAGTTCAGCCATTTTATAGATTTATTGATTTGGCTACTGGGTGATGTGGTGAATGTACATTCCTGCTTTAATAATGTGCATCATATGAATTCGTCCCAATTTGAAGATCAGGGTAGTGCCATTCTTCAATTTATGAATGACGCATTGGTCACCTTGCATTTTAGTGTAAATAGTTTTGATAAAAATATCGAAACGTCCCTGTTAATTATTGCTGAAAACGGCAATATCAAAATAGGAGGAAAATATTGTGATATCGTAGAGTTTGCGAATACCAAACGTAATGATTTTGAAATGCAGGCTGCCAATTCAGTAGAAGGTCATGCCGCTGTGTATGACCAATTTATAGAGAATATCAAAACGAATCATTTTGACCGAAAGAGTTTGTATGAAGCTAGTAAAACAGTTGAACTCATTGAAAGAATGTATGGACAGTAGAATGCAGTCATGAATAATATTCTTTTGATGCGAATTGTTTTTATCACAGTACCCACCATTGCATCTATATGATTCATGATTATATCGTCATCGGCGCAGGCATCGTCGGACTGTCTACGGCGTACAATATTTTGCAACTACAACCGGATGCCAATATATTGGTCTTAGAAAAGGAAAAAGATATTGCACAGCACCAGACAAGTCACAACAGCGGAGTGATTCATTCAGGCATTTATTATAAACCGGGTAGTGCCAAAGCAATCAATTGCACCCGGGGATATCGTATGTTGCTGGATTTTTGTGAACAATATGCTATTCCATATAAAATTACAGGTAAAGTCATTGTAGCCACGCAAGAAAGGGAATTAGAAAGCTTGCAAAAAATACATGATCGAGGTGTACAAAACGGCCTGGAAGATTTGAAGATTTTATCATCATCGGCATTAAAAGAAATAGAACCATATGCCAGTGGTATCAAGGCGATCTACGTTCCGCAAGCAGGCATCATTAGCTATAAATCGGTTGCAGAAAAATATGAATCCGTGATCGTTTCGCAAGGTGCCCGTATATTGAATCATCAAGCCGTTACATCCATTCATCAGGAAAAAAATCAATGGAGAGTAACCACGACAGATCAGGAATACACGGCCACCAGAGTCGTTACTTGTGCAGGCCTTCATTCCGATAGGCTCGCGCGGATGACTCATCCTGACTTTGATATTAAGATATTGCCATTCAGAGGAGAGTACTATTTTTTAAAATCGCAAGCACATCATTTAGTTAGGACATTAATCTATCCGGTACCCAACCCTCACTTTCCATTTCTCGGTGTGCATTTTACCAGCCATATAGACGGAGGAGTTGAAGCGGGACCCAATGCCGTCTGGGCGCTTGGTCGCGAAGCATACAAAGGATCCAGGATAAATCTGAAAGATTCACTGGAAACATTGATGTATCCTGGATTCAGAAAGATCGCGGTGAAATACTGGCGTGATGGTTTAGACGAGATACACCGTTCATGGTCCAAAGCAGCCTTCACAAAGGGTCTGCAACGATTGGTACCCGATCTTAAAGAAGAGGACCTGAGTACCGGTGGTTCAGGCGTTCGTGCTCAAGCATGTGATCGCAATGGAAATCTAATAGATGATTTTCTATTCCTCGAAGGAAAAAATCTATTGCATGTGGTCAATGCACCATCTCCCGCTGCTACTTCCAGTTTAAGCATTGGAAAGAGCATTGCTGAAAAAATAATTAAGTGATTTCTTCATAATTTTATAAAATGGAACATAAAATAATGTTTAAGTACTGGTTAGAATCAGATGGTTACTACCTGGGATATTTGATGGACTATCCTGACCATTGGACCCAAGGTATATCACTTGAAGAGCTGAAAGAAAATTTAGTCGATCTTTTTAAAATTTTTTCGAAGGAAAGCATATTCACCAGGAATTAAAACATATATTTAGCGAACAGTTTGACTCAAATAAGCAAATTTATTTTAAAAGTCATCTTAGGAAATTCTGATAATTCAATCGAGTTTGAGAAATTGTGCGGCCTTTTAGATTCAATTGGTTTTAAGTGTCGAATTAAAGGTAGTCATCATATTTTCTACAAGGAGGGAATTGAAGAAATAATAAATATTCAACCTAATGGTAAGTTAGCAAAATCATATCAAGTTAAGCAAATTAGACATTTATTGCTAAAATATAAATTAGTTAATTATGAATAAATATGAATTAATTATATACTGGAGCAACGATGACGATTCTTTTATTGTCGAGATTCCAGAATTGCCAGGTGCAATGGCAGATGGGATCACGTATGAAGAAGCACTTTCAAATGCGCAAATAGTGATAAATGATTGGATAGAAACCGCGAAGCAATTAGGAAGACAGATACCAATTCCAAAAGGAAAATTGATTTATGCTTAATCGAGAACTTGGATTTTCAAATCTTCAATTGCCAAAGGCATCCCCATAGGAAAATCGTTTGCAAGATGCTGTACATACAGCGTACTTCAAATATCATATATTGATAGTATGTTAGTATTCAGCAAATCACTTCTACACTTGTCCACTTGCCCATTTCAACATTAATGTACCATCCCTCTGCCATCATTGATCCCGGAGCTATCATAGGTGAAGGCACTAAAATCTGGCATTTCTCTCATATAATGCCCGGTGCAATTATCGGTAGAAATTGCAGCCTTGGTCAAAATGTTGTCGTCATGACAGGAGCAACGCTGGGTGACGGAGTCAAAGTGCAAAATAATGTAAGCATCTATACCGGGGTTCATTGTGAAGACGATGTATTTCTCGGACCCTCGATGGTGTTTACCAATGTAATAAATCCCCGATCGGCTATTGTACGAAAACATGAATTCAGACCCACCTATGTGCGAAAAGGAGCCACGATCGGAGCCAATGCAACCATCCTTTCTGGAATCGAAATCGGTGAATATGCTTTTGTGGGTGCAGGCGCAGTAGTGACCAAGAGTGTAAAACCTTATGCCTTGGTTATGGGTAATCCAGCAAGACAGACTGGATGGATGAGCAGATATGGACATAAGTTAGTTTTTGACAGTCTTGGTTTTGCAAGCTGTCCCGAAAGCGGAGAGAAATATATAATGGAGAATGGAGAATTGAGAATGGAGAATTGAGAATGGAGAATTGAGAATGGAGAATTGAGAATGGAGCGTAGAATTAATTTATGAAAGAAAATATTATAA
>CALMKY010000370.1 GCA_937867195.1 uncultured Saprospiraceae bacterium
GGAATTCGAAAGCTCTCGTTGATGTTTCGTTTCCTTTGCTTTTGTTGTTGGTTGCGTTTTCGCGCGAAATTTATCTCAAACCCATTCTTCAGGTTTTTTCAAAGCAGGATCGACCGAGCCGGTGATTACAAAGTCTGCCTGATTGGAAATGTAATATCCATCCCGGTAGGTATACGTAAATCGGTTCCCATTAAGTAATCCTGCAAAAGTCAATTCGCTCATACCTTCCGGTAATGGGAATATGGCAGACAGTGCGTGGGATGGGGGACCTCCAATGAATATACTAATTTTAAATGGTGTTTTCGATTCAATATATTGCTGGTGATGAACCCCAATACCCCGATGAATCTGATAATGAAGTCCGATTTCCTGATTGGTGATATAATCGTTTCCTGATAATTGTATTCTGTACATTCCGAGATTTGACTTCATCAGGTCAGTGGATCCGGGAGGCAAGGATAGCACTTGCGGTAATAGCACAAATGGACCACCATCTTTTGGCCAGGATAGGATCTTTGGCAAATCTGAAATTTTGCAGAGATGGTTTAACTGACTTTTTGTTTTTTTCCTGGGGACAGCGAACCTTGCTTTCAAAGCAAATGGAAGATATTTGCCTGGTTGTTTTAAAGCTTTCATTGGATCATCTCTTAAAATGCCCAAAGCTTTTACAATGGGTAATGTTTTTGAGAATAAATAGTCGACGCGTTCCTTCGTACCATATAGATTCGATAGAGCTGGAAACCGGGTACCCTTGATATTTTCGAATAAAATGGCAGGACCGTGAGCCGCATGAATCCTGCGATGTATTTCAGCCATCTCAAGGTATGGATCTACTTCAAATTGTATTCTCAGCAGTTGCTGCGTGCTCTCTAAATCTAAAACACAATCTTTTAAACTTGAATACATAGTGTAAAAGTAAACCAAACCAACATTACTTTTTTCAATTATAATATAGGCAAGTCCTGCCTATATTTTTCAGATAGCTAAAAAGCCGATGTGGTACCGGCTTCTCCAAATTGAAATTATGAATGGATTAAAAAGATATTTATATCATATCCCGAAGTTTGATGCTGGTCTTGAACAATTTTCCATCCCGGTAAAATTGCACATTGACCGAATGACCTGATTTTCGGGAAAAAGTTGCTATCGCTTGTTCCAGAGTATACAGGTTGATGGAAAGTCCGGCTATCTTTTTTAGAACATCGCCTTTTTGCATTCCAGCATCGGCTGCCGGCGATCCGGGAACTATTGAGTTAACCACTATTTGTTTGAGATCATGACCGGTGGCGATGAGTTCTAGGCCGCTTTTGTCTACTCTGAATTCTTTCTTCAAATCTTTAATAGGACTCAGATACATCGCGCTTTTTTGATAGTCGATGTAGATATCGAAACGGTTTAGCAATTGATTGCCTAAAATTCCATCTCTGGCAGGCACGGTCGTCTTTTCTAAAGTGGCTGACGATAAATTTTGTGTCAAAGAGTCTACCGTCTGAAAACTGGTGACGATGCTGGGGAATTTAAAAGTTTCGAGTCTCAGCTCCGTAATTTTACCAATATGACCTTCTATGAAACCTCCCAATCCTTTCCCTAATTTCCCCGGTATCGATTTTTCCGGAGCTTTAAATTCCGGATTATTATTTGAGTACAGCAATAGAGGCAAACCGGCTCCTGTATCTACTAATAATTTAACTGGTATCTTCTTGTTATTAATAGTCACTTCAGCCATTGCATAGATTTTACCCGCATTGATCTCAATCGGTATTTTTGTATACTTTCTATTAATTCTGAAGGATGATCCGGGAATAAATGAAAGAACATTCGTCTTAAAATTGATATGGGTTACATAGGAACGGAAAAAACTTCCGCTTAAGACCCCGTCTACAAATAAACCTGTTAACTCATCCAATTGAAAAAAATCTTTTTCTAAAACAAGTATATCCTGTGAATAAGAAACCGTCGGTGACATTTTAAAGGCGATAGCCCTTGCAATCATCGCATACATCTCTTCTTGTTGGTCAGCTCCGATAAGCCTGATGCGACGGTCGTATTTAAAACCCAATACATCTGCATATTCTTTCTTTAACAACAAGGTATGTTCCGCCCCGGTGTCAAAAATAAAATTCAACGGAAACGATTTTTGCAATAATAATTTAAGCAGTATAAAATCATTCTCATATTCAAAGGGAATGTCGATGGCTTTATTTCGGCCCAGGATCTCAAACTTATTTAGTACAGATTGTGCATAAATAAAATGTGTCCAGAATATACCACAAATAAATAATCCAACTCTAAATAAACTTTTCATATCCGATAGTACTCTATTTTACTTAACGTATTTACCGGCAAAGATGTAGTTAATCTGCATTAAGATTCTTGCTTTTATTATAAAAAAAAAGCCGATCTGTTTGGGACCGGCTTTTCATTGTTCAATTAATTAGGACTATTTCTTTGTCACAGTAACTTCTACGCGTCGGTTTTTAGCACGACCTTCTTCGCTTGCATTATCGGCCACCGGATTGGCCGCACCCATGCCAGCAGTTTCGATCCGTTTGCCATCAACCCCTTTGGATACTACATATGCTTTAACGGATTTAGCACGAGCGCCTGATAATTTTACATTTGCATCGGGTTTTCCTACATTATCTGTATATCCGGTAACTTTTACAGAAACTTTAGAGAATGCTTTTAATACAGACACAAGTTCATCTAATTGTGCAGATGATTCTGCAGTTAATGAATCAGATCCTGTCTTAAAGTTTACACCATCAAAAGCAAATCCCATTAATTTTTTAGGATCTAATTTTGCTGTGGTATCAGATAAAAAGGAAGCGATTTTATCGGTAAAACTTCCTTTTTTCACTTCCAGGTTAAATCCACCGGGTAAGGAGAATTTGCTGATAGTGGCTGCAATACTGTCAGCAACTCTTTTAGCTTCAGCAGCAGCTGCATCAACTGCAGCCTTAGCAGCATCGGCAGTTTTGTCTACAGCTGCGGCAACATCAGCAGCTGGTTTATTACATCCTTTTTTCCCAAGGAACCAAGCCAGTGCACCCAAGAGTAATAACGGTAATAACCATTTAAGCAAACCGGATCCACCACCATTATCTGAAGATCCACCACCAGTTGCTGATCCAGAGCCTGCTGAACTACCGACAGTGCTTGCTGCATTGGCAAATCCAAGCACCGAACTAATACCTGCTGGTAATGCTTTGGATATAAAATCTTTTTGGCCACCCAACAGATTCTTAAGTCCAAGCGCATCGAGTGCTTTGTCTTTAATGTACTTACCTACAAAACCCATCAATAAAGGGGAAGCCATCTTTAATAGTGAAGAAGACGAACCGGTCTTTACGCCAGCAACATTAGAAATCACATCTACAATACTTCCTAATTTATCTCCTAAAAGATATTTTAAAATACCACCGCCACTGTTCATCAGATTATCCGTGGCCTGACCGCCGGAAAATAATCCTCCCAAATTGCCTAAAATACTGCCATCGATATTGTTTGATTTCAGGAAATCCAAGATACCTTTTGATCCTGTATCGGATGTGCCTTTATTAGCTAAGGACCCCAGTAAGGTAGGTAATATTGCACCTACTGCTTTAGTGGTAGAGTTTTCAGACTCGCCTAAAAATTTGCTAGCCTGGCTTGCCAGTTCACCACCGACCTGACCTTGAAGAATTTCAAGAAGATTAATTGCCATAGTTTTAAAGAATTGTTATGATTAAAAAAAAATTATAAACAGGATAAAAGCAATATGGTATTTTGGAGGGGGATTGGACTAGGGACTATAAATCCAAAACAAAATTAATTAAGAATTCAGGAGAATCAGTAAAAATATTGTAATTTGTAAATCTTTAACATGTTTAGATGGGGTATTTTGGGATTGGGTAGAATTGCAAACAAATTTGCTTTCGAATTAAATCAGACTAAATTAGGGAAAGTGGCTGCAGTAGGTTCCCGTGATCTTGAGAAAGCACGTGAGTTTGCAAACCTCTTTGGTGGTGAATCGTATGGCTCGTATACTGAATTTATCGAAAGAGCTCAGGTCGATGCAGTGTACATTGCTGTTCCGCACCATTTACATTTTGAATTAACTCAACAGTGTTTATTAAAAGGCATTCCTGTACTGTGTGAAAAGCCTTTTACCATCAATAAAAAGCAATTGGAATCTTTGGTGCAGATTGCAAAAACCAAACAAGTATTTTTAATGGAAGCGATGTGGACTCGCTTTATGCCTCATATTCTTTGGATAAAGGAGCAAATCGATGCGGGGAAGCTGGGCACCTTGCTGCATCTGAAAGCGGAGTTTAGTTTTCAAGGGAAAGCACGTGGTATCCAGGAAGGAGTATCGCGCTTGATTGATAATTCGCTTGGTGGTGGCGCTTTGTTGGATATTGGCATTTATCCAGTCTTCTTATCACAGCTTTTATTTGGTAAACCAACGAATATCGCCGCATCAGCCCAAATCGTCAATCATATTGATGAAGTGTGCATGATGCAATTCAGCTATTCCAACGGCTCTACAGCCAATCTTGAATCCAGTATTTTATGGGAAGCAGACGGCCAGGCAGTCATCTATGGTCAGAATGCGACCATCAATATACCCCGCAAATGGCATGAGTCAAATGAATTGGTCGTCACCTATGCTGATAAATCTCATGATTATAAAAAATGGGATTATCCCTCCCGTGGTTTTTATTATGAAATGAAAGAAGTACAAGACGCAGTCCAATCCGGGAAAAAAGAAAGTCAATTGATGCCCCTTCAATTTTCATTGGATATGATGGATACATTAGATAAAATCAGGTCTATTATAGGACTGCAATATCCAGCGGACAAAGAATGAGAATCTTATTAGCTCTGAATAGTTTTAAAGGTTCGTGTACATCCATCGAGGCGAATGAATCAGTAGCAAAAGGTATACTTAAAAGTCATCCGGACTACAGCATAACTTCTTTTCCTGTTTGCGATGGAGGTGACGGATCATTGGATGCCTTGAAGTATCATCTCGGTTATAAAAAAATATGGGCACACACAGTGGATGCATTGGGTATACCGATATACACCTATTATCTGATAGATGAAAAAAATCATATTGCCTACATCGAAATGGCAAAAGCATCGGGACTTGCTGTTTTATCAAATAAAGAATCTTCCATTTTTGACCGCAATACGGTAGGTACCGGATTGCTGATAAATCATGCAATAGAAAAAGGAGTTAAGAAAATTGTCTTACTAATAGGAGGTAGTGCTACCAATGACGCCGGTCTTGGTATTTTGAGTGGAATGGGCTATAAGTTTATTAATAAAAAGGGTAATGAAGTCCAATCATTACCCGGTAACCTAGGTATGATTT
>CALMKY010000371.1 GCA_937867195.1 uncultured Saprospiraceae bacterium
TGCACCTCCAAAAGGGATCTTTAGTTTTAAATGGAGTTTTCTGAAAGCAAACCTGCCGGTCATCAATCCATTTAAAGGGAATTCTGTTTTTGTCCCTTCCGTCGAATGGTTTCATAATTCTTTTTGTAATGAAATGACCTTCGATGAGACCCATACAGTATACGATCAATATGTAGTACCGGAGAGCCGAAATATTCCCAGGTCCAGTACAGGCAATGACGGGAAAATTGATTTCAGCAGATCACATCCACCCTTACTTTTTATTGCGGGTGAAAAGGATACCATCGTGCCATCTTCCTTAAATATGAAAAACTTCCTCGCTTATAAAGACCGTGGCAGTAAAAAAGACTTTATAGAATTTAAAGGAAGGACCCATTATATCTGTGGTCAGGAAAACTGGGAAGAAGTGGCTGGATATATAGCTGATTGGATTAGGTGATATTCATTATTGCACAACCCAATCTCACAAATCAATTGGATTTAAATAATGAAAATGAATAATAAGTTGTTGTTCTTAATTCTTACCTTATGATTGCTGTAATATTTGAAGTTCTTCCTGCAAAAGATAAGATGAATGAATACTTAGAAATAGCCAGTGTGCTAAGGCCGGAATTGGCAAAGATGGAGGGATTTATTTCAATCGAACGGTTTCAAAGCATGAGCCATCCCGGAAAAATATTATCTCTATCGTATTGGACCGACGAAAAGAGTGTTTCCGAATGGAGAAACCTGGAAATGCATCGAGCTGCACAATCGAAAGGCAGGACCAGTATTTTCGAAGATTATAGATTGCGAGTGGCTGCTGTAATCAGAGATTATGGCATGTTTGACAGATCTGAAGCTCCTGATGATAGTAAATCGTTGTATACTTAATTATCTAGCGGGATAAATTTCCCTTTGTCAATCATTCCGTTTGTAACATGATATAAGGTTATACCGGATGGTAGCATATAGGGGCCCAGCCTGGAAGATGAAATGACCGCCCCGGTTTGTTCAAACCGAGTCTGTACACCTTCCAGTGAAAATATCTGTTGATAATGGTAATGGCCAGCTAAAGCCAAAGGATAATTATAATCCTTCAGTATATTCATTACTTCCATAGCATTGGATACAGTGTGTCGGATCTGAGGCTTTCCTTTTTCTATTTCGACGGTCCTGCCTAAGCCTTCTGATTCAAAGGCAGCCATACTCAATCCGCCTGTAAAAAAAGGTACATGTTGGAATGTGACCACAGGGGTTGACTTTGAAATGGTGGATACATCACTCTTAAGCCACTCTAATTGGATGCTATCAATGCGCCCGTAGTAAAATAAGTCATCAAATTCCAGGCTATTCAAAGCAATAAAATGTACTCCACCATAATTAAACGAATAATAATCGGGACCAAAATAGCGGTGATACATTTCTCTTCCATATAAAGGATTCAGCGGGCTCACCAGGGATAAATGTCTTTCAATACCAAAGATTTCATGATTGCCGGGCACTAACCAGGCAGGACTTTTTAGTTTACTGCTTTCAGTTTTAAATAGGGTATATACTTTAGTGGCTTCAGCTTCTGATACCCTCAGAGCATCTTTGACAAGATCACCTGTAATTAAAATTAAGTCGGGATGAAGAGAATCTGCCAGCTTCCTGAATTTATCCATTCTGTCAATACTGGCCTCGCTAATATGAGTATCGGATGCCTGAATAAAACTAAAACTGACTTTGCTATTTTGTTTTATGAGTCCAAAATTGGCCTTATCATTTATTAGATTTTGCCAAAATGAGCCGGATGATTTGTAACCATCCGGTTGGCTTATAAATACAATGTGAAAGTTTTGCATTTTTTGCAGTTGATAATATCCATTCTGATCGGTGATGACTACATGCATCTGATCTGAAACTGCGACACCCTGAATGCCGGTTTCACCCGGATCCTGGATTTGGTTATAGTTTTTGTCTTCAAATACGATACCGGAGATATTCTGTGTAAATCCTGTATTGAAACATAACCAGATGCAGATACCTGATAGAATATTGGATATTAAAATTTTCATAGAACAAAATTATAAATGAATGAGCCTTGGAACGTAAAAGTTTATAGTTTTTTGATCGCTGCTAAAGAAAAATAAATCTAAATTAATGGCTTACGTGCATCAATTTCGTATTCAACACTGTGTAGAAGGACCAGGATTGTGACCTTTTTACTTCTTACCTATTTAAATTTGGATGGACTAATTGGTCGAGGAATAAAACGTTAGCCGAAAGATTGCGCATGGAATTATTCGGATTCAATATTCAAAAGATGAGCCTCTTTCCATAAATTTTGGTAAAAATTTGGCTGATGGGAATGGCCAATTTAATATGGACTGAATTTGGAAAGAAATAAATCAGTATTAAAATTTCAAGAGAAATAGTTTAAACTAAATTACTTTAGTACGATGGTACCCATATTTCAGAATACAAATTAAAAACCAATAGACGATGGATCAGATTAATTTTGACAATTATGATACCAATGGATATTATGATGAAATGTACGAAAATGGGACCACCATTAAAAGTTTTTATCAGCCTCTTCTTGAACATTTAAAAAGAATAGGTCTCAAAGAATTATTATTACTTCAAAAATCTACAGAACGGGTTCAACGCTCCCTGGGTATGACTTTTAATGTTTACAACGATAACCAGGGAATAGAAAAAATCCTTCCACTCGATATCGTTCCGCGCATTATTCAGGGTCAGGAATGGGATCAATTGGATAAGGGATTAAAGCAACGAACCACTGCACTCAATTTATTTATTGATGATGTATACCACGGAAAAAAAATTCTAAAGGACAAAATTCTGCCCGAATACCTGCTGCAAACGTCTTCCTGCTATACCCAAGTCTGTGAGGGCCTCAATCCGGCTAAACAAATATGGATCAATATTTCAGGAACCGATTTAATAAAAGATGATCAAGGGCAATTTAAAGTCTTGGAAGACAACGTGCGTACCCCTTCCGGTGTATCGTATTTACTTGCAAATCGTGAGATACTGAAACACACATTTCCTGCATTATTTGAATCGCTGAATGTCCGTCCAGTATCCAATTATTCCCATTTATTAAGGGATATGCTCGAATCTCTTTCGGATGTCTCTCCGGCCACCATCGCTGTATTGACCCCGGGCATTTATAATTCAGCCTATTTTGAACACGCATTTTTAGCTCAGCAAATGGGCGCAGAACTTGTGGAAGGCAGGGACCTGGTCGTACGGGATGATAAAGTATACATGATTACAACCCATGGACTGGAAAGAGTAGACGTATTGTATCGCAGAGTGGATGATGCCTATCTGGATCCTCTGGTATTCAGACCTGATTCGGTTTTGGGTGTACCCGGATTATTCCAGGCATATCTCAAAGGCAATGTGGTATTGGTAAATGCTCCGGGTACCGGAATAGCCGACGATAAAGCAGTGTATTCCTATATTCCCGCCATTGTGAAATATTACATGGGTGAAGATCCGATTTTACCCAATATCGAGACCTATGTCTGTGCAGATGAAAAACAACTCCAATACGTACTGGAAAACATGGAGAAATTAGTAGTAAAGCAAACAGATGCTTCCGGTGGATATGGAATGCTCATTGGACCTAAATCAAGTAAGGCAGATGTAGAGCAATTTAAATTAAAAGTAAAAGCAAATCCAAGGAATTATATCGCTCAACCCACACTCAACTTATCCAGAGTTCCGACATTGACCAATACAACCCTGGAAGGCAGACATGTTGACTTGAGACCTTATACTTTATATGGTAAAGAGATAAAAATCATTCCCGGAGCTTTAACCAGAGTCGCCCTTAAAAAAGGTTCGTTGGTAGTCAATTCTTCTCAG
>CALMKY010000372.1 GCA_937867195.1 uncultured Saprospiraceae bacterium
TCACAATATGGAACCGGTGAAATCACTAAAATATTTGCTTCCGTCGGTTATAACCCTAATACCAATTCATACATAGACAACTATGATAAAATGTCAGAAAAGGATATTGCGGCTATCTATAAAAAATGGATTGGTGACAATTATGTGACCGACCATAATCTTAAAGCCATGGATAAATATGGAGAAAGATTCATGGATAGTCAATGGAATGATATCAAATCTAGTCTTACCAACAACACAAAACCGAATATACAGGGACCGGTAGAATGGACAAGAATTCATTCATTACCTGATCATGTCTATTTTAATCATTCTCAACATGTTACAGTAGGTGGAATTGAGTGCCAAAAATGCCATGGTAAAGTAGAAACAATGGATGTCGTAAGACAATATTCCACCCTTTCCATGGGATGGTGCATTAACTGTCATCGGGAGACGGAAGTAAAAGCGTTTAGTAATAATGATTATTATTTGAGCCAATTCCAGAAATACCATGATGAATTAAAAGCAGGGACCAAGACGAAAGTTACAGTAGAGGATATCGGAGGCTTGGAATGTCAAAAATGCCACTATTAATAACACTTTAAATTAACCTAATAATCAATCATTTCGAATCAATTAATTATGAGCTATAAAGAAGATGGAATCTGGATCGGTGAAAAAGACCTCAATCAGGATGCTGGGTATATTTCAGCTGCTGATGAGCAATCACGTATAAGACCAGACGAAACTCCTGCAACAGAAACCGATGAGGCTTATCAATCAAATCGAAGAGATTTTTTAAAAGTCATGGGATTTGGACTTGGAGCAGCCACCCTGGCAGCTTCATGTAAAACCCCTGTACGCAGAGCGTTACCTTACCTTACAAAGCCCGATTCAATAGTACCGGGCGTTGCAAATTATTACGCATCTTCCTATGTGGATGGTGGAGATTATTGTTCCATATTGGTAAAGACGCGAGAAGGCCGGCCTATAAAAATTGAAGGGAATACGATGTCAGATGTGACCGGTGGGGGCACTTCTGCAAGAGTACAGGCTTTGGTCCTTTCCTTATATGATACCAACCGGATTCAGGGTCCTATGGTACGCAATGAATCTAAATGGGAATCTGCCTCCTGGGATGTGGTTGACGAAAGAGTTGCCAAAGCTTTAGCATCAGCCAAAAATATCAGAATCGTATCAAATACGATTCTTTCACCTACGACTAAAAATGTAATCGCGGAGTTTAAGTCAAAATTCCCCGGTACTGGCGTAGTGACTTATGATGCAGTATCCAGTGCGGGTATGCTTTTAGCCAATGAAGCAACTTTTGGTTATAAAACCATTCCTTCATATCATTTTGCTAAAGCTAAAGTCATCGTAAGTATTCAGGCTGACTTTTTAGGTACCTGGATTTCACCAATAGAATATGCCAAGCAATACGTAGCCAATCGCAAGATTGATGAAGTATCAGGTGCTAAAATGTCCCGCCATTTCCAGGTGGAATCCTATACATCTTTGTCTGGGGCCAATGCAGATCACCGTATCCAAATCAAACCTTCTGAGCAAGGTGCTGCTATTGCCTTCTTATACAATGCGATATCTGCCAAATCCGGAGGTACAGCTTTAGTATCTCCTCCATTGAATGAAAAGGCTGCCAAAGCTCTTTCTAAAGTAGCCGATGAATTATTATCTAATAAAGGAGCCAGCTTGGTAGTAGCAGGTGCCAATAACTCCGGTGAGCAGATTTTAGTCAATAAAATAAATCAAATGCTCGGCAATTATGGGACTACCATCGATATGAATTTACCTTCTTTCCAGAGACAAGGTAACGAACAGCATCTAATCAAGTTAATTGCCGATATGGAAGCTGGATCGATCGATACATTGATATTCCTTGACAATGCAAATCCGGTGTATGATACACCAGTTGCCGATAAATTTAAATCAGCAATCGCTAAAGTGGCGACTGTTATTTCTTTCGTAGGAAATTTAAACGAGACCGCAAGTCTTGCACACATCATTGCACCTAACCATCATTTATTAGAATCATGGGGTGATGCAGAACCTAAACAAGGCCATTATAGTTTAATACAACCAACCATTTCCCCATTGTTTAATACTCGTCAGGCAGAGACCAGTTTATTGAAATGGGCAGGCAGCTCCAACGTCGATTTAAAATCGGATGCCCCTTACTATGAATATTTAAAGAAAAATTGGGAATCCTCTATTCTTGACGGTTCTTCCTGGGATAAGACCTTACATGATGGCGTATTTGTAGGTACAGGAAGTAAAATAAATGTGACTGCACCTTCAGCCATCAATCTTGCAGACCTTAAAATAACGATCCCTTCAAAATCAGAGCAAGAAATAGCATTTTACGAAACCATCAATATTGCAGCAGGACAGCATGCCAATAATCCTTGGCTTCAGGAATTACCTGATCCGGTGACCCGTTGTACCTGGGGAAATTATTTAGCAGTTCCGGTTAGTTTTGACGGCGTCAATAAATTTGTCGGTGCCTTTGGTTTGGACAATGGCGATATTGTGAATCTGGAAGTTGGAGGACATAAAGTACAGGTGGAATCCATTCAACAGTTTGGACAAATGCCGGGTACGATGGCATTGAGTTTGGGATATGGTCGTACCGTAGTAGGACCTGTTGGAAAGGGCATAGGGGTCAATGCGTACCCGATGTGTACATTGTCTGAGGATGGTCTGATACAATATTATAATGTCGGATCTCCGGTTCATAAACTGTCTTCTCAGGACAGAATGGCATGTGTACAATATCACCATACAATGGGTGTGCAGGATACGGATAAAAAGACTGGTAAAAAAATAAATGCCGACGAAGCTGCAACAGTATTCTTTACCTATTTTGGCTTAGCTAAACAAGGATTCCAGGGTTCATTAGTAGATAGATCGGTCATCAGAAGATCCAATCTTGCCGAATTAAATGATTTTGCTCATGAATTGCAGGAGCAAAGAGAAGAATTTGAGCATTTAAATAAACAGACTCTATATCCGACACATGAGGATTTCTGGAGCAAAGGTGCTTCATGGCATATGCACATTGATCTGAATTCATGCATTGGTTGCGGTGCTTGCGCTGTCGCATGTATTTCTGAAAATAATGTTCCGGTAGTCGGTAAAAAAGAAGTTACCCGCCATCATGAAATGACCTGGCTTCGCGTCGACAGATATTATTATGGTGATGCACATAACCCCAATGTTGTGTTCCAGCCTTTGATGTGTCAGCATTGTCATAATGCTCCTTGTGAAAACGTGTGTCCGGTCAACGCAACCAACCATAACAGTGAAGGCATCAATCAAATGATTTATAACCGATGTGTCGGAACC
>CALMKY010000373.1 GCA_937867195.1 uncultured Saprospiraceae bacterium
ATGAATCTTTTACTCGCAGGCAACGAAAGTCAATTTAAAATCAAGCTTGGTAAAGCAGATGCCAATCATGGGATATTACTTTCAGGGGATGGCTCAGGAAATTTCTCTTATGTAGATCAAGTGCATAGTGGACTCAATATTCAAGGCGATGTAAAATCCATGATTCATATATCAAAACTCAAATCAGTTGTTTTTGGGATAAATGGTAAACAATCTGTAACTTATAAGTATCGTTGAACCATGAGAAATTATATATCCATATTATTTATCTTATGCACTCTGGAAACTATCTTGTTTTCATGTAAAAAAGAAAAAATTAATATTGATCCCAAATCAGTAATGCTCAGATGGGCAGATATGACCCTGTACATTACTAAAAATACTCCTGGCAATTCACCCACGTTTGCTTCAAGAGGATATGGATATATGGGTTTGACCATGTATGAATCCATAGTACAGGGCTTCCCCCAATACAATTCACTGAACCATCAACTGAATGGATTAAATAATTTACCAAAAGCAGATACATCAAAAAAATACAATTGGATCCTGAGTCTCAATGCAGCACAAGCGAGAATACTCAGCCAAATCTATGTGCAGACTTCTGATCAGAATAAATTAAAAATAGATTCTCTGGAAAAAGTAGTGAATGCTGAATTCAAGGAGCAAGCCGATTTTGAAACCAACGAGCGATCAAAGAGATTTGGTCAATCTATTGCAGATAGTATTTTTTCATGGTCCATATCGGATGGCGGTCATCGCGGATATCTGCATAATTTCGATAAAAAAATGACATACCCCGATACGCTTGGTTCATGGAAGCCCCCTTTGTATGCTCAGTCATTTAGTCATTTTCCGTTGCATCCACATTGGGGGGAAAACCGCACTTTTATCCAAGCTGATGCTTCTATTCCGGATCCGGTCTATCTGCCATACGATACCAGCCATCCGTCATCGTACTATAAAATATTTGATGAAGTATATAACTATCATAAACACTTAAGTCAATCGGAAAAAGAAACTGCAATCTGGTGGGCGGATGATCCGGATGTTACCTTTACTCCACCTGGGCATTCGTATTATTTAGCTTCCACAATTTTAAAAATTAAGAATCCTGAATTGATCGAATTTGCAATGACCTTTGCTGCCGTTGGCATTTCAGTAGCAGATGCATTTATTGATTGCTGGAAATGGAAATATAAATTTTTTACAGAAAGACCAAACACATTTATTCCAATGCACATTGATCAGTCCTGGGAATCGTTTTGGCCGGAGCCTCCATTCCCTGCCTTTCCATCCGGTCATGCAATACAGGGTAGTGCAGCAGGAAATGTTTTGAAAGAATTATATGGTAACAATATTCATCTGATTGATAGTGCTCATTATGGCAGACATCGTGATGATCTACGCAACGCAGATTTTAAGCCACGTAGTTTTGATTCGCTGACACAAATAATAAATGAAATAGCAGACTCAAGATTTTACGGAGGAATACACAATAAATTGGACAATCAAAGAGGGATCGAAAAAGGTGAAGAAATTGCGATGAATGTGATGAATTTAAAATGGAAGAAATGAATATGATAAATTTCCATTTCTATATTGGTTTCCCCCTGACCCCTGAAGCCAGCCTACCGGACAGGCAGGCCTTAGGGGTCAGGGGTCTATACACCTTATTAATATATATTCTTTCAAATTCCATTCATTCTCAATCCGATACTGCACACCATTTTTTCAAAGACATTACTACACAAAGCAGCATTCATCATCAATTTAAAGTCTATGAAGGCATGTTCGGTGGAGGAGCCTGTGCATTCGATCTAAATCATGACGGATTTGAAGATGTTTATATCACCGGCGGGATGAATGATGATGCATTGTATATAAATCAAAAAAATGGAACATTTAAAAATGCATTCAATGGTTCAGGATTAGAGCTAACAAAGCAATATGTCACGCAAGGAGTTGCTTACAGTGACGTCAATCGGGATGGTTGGGAAGATTTATTTATAACGACTATTACAATAAGAGATACTGTACTCACCATTCCACGAGCTGTCAATCTTTTATTCATCAATAATAAAAATGGTACTTTCAGAGATGCGACCAAAGAATATAAATTAGACAAATTTATTTCTTTCTCCACTGGAGCTAGTTTTGGAGATATCAACCGCGATGGTTATCCTGATATGTACATCGGAAATTATTTTTTAGACTACCAGGGACAATTAAGTGTTATCAACGATGCGACCATCGTCAATGCAAATCAAACGGCTAAAGGAAATTTATTAATCAATCATCATGGAAAATACTTTACGGATGATTATAAAAAATGGGGCTTGAGTCACCGTGGATTCGGCTTTGGTGGCGTGTTCACAGATTTTGATAACGACGGAGATCTGGATTTATTTGTCAACCAGGATTTTGGATACAAAGCCGTGCCTGATTTTTTATTCGAAAACCTGTACCCCAAATCAAAATTCCATGATGTAAGCAAGGAATACAATATGGATCTTAAAATCAACAGCATGGGCACTGCTGTAGGCGATTATGACAACGATGGTGACCTGGATTATTATATGACCAATATCCGATTTAATCAGTTTATGGTCAATCAAGGAAAAGGAAAACCATTTATAAATAAATCGAAAGAATCGGGACTTGAATATTTTGCAATCAGCTGGGGAGCTAATTTTGCTGATTTTGATAATGATGGAGATCTCGATTTATTTGTCTCAAACGGAGACCTGAATCCTAATTGCGTACCGATGGCTGATTTTTACTTCGAAAATGATGGCCAGGGACATTTTATTGAAAATGCCAGAAAATATGGAATCAACGATTACGGTATCGGAAGAGGTTCCATTATTTTCGATATGGACAATGACGGGGACCTGGATCTTTTAGTGGTCAATCAGGAACCTACCTGTAAAAATTATCCGGCAAATTCAGAGACTCATTTGTATCGAAATGATTCAGCTGGAGCTAACTGGATTGAAATTCAACTTAAGGGAAATGCTTCTGATTTCAATGGCATTGGTTCCAGGATAAACCTGTATGCAGGCAATCAAAAACTGATACGGGAAATTGATGGTGGCAGCTCCAGTCATCTTTCTCAAAATAGTTCGGTCGTACATTTTGGTCTCGGTTTGATAAAATCCATCGATTCCATAGAAGTCAAATGGACAAGCGGAAATGTACAAACCATCCTGCATCCGGACATGCATCAAAAAATTATACTGGAGGAAAAAACTATTCAGGAAAAATCTTTGTCGACAACAAAGTACATCCTTGGATTATTCATCCTAATTTTGGCATTCGCAATCTTTCTGTTTATAAAGAAAATGCTCTGATGGTTTGAAACCAACCCTCCCAGGATAGGTTTAATCAAGAATACAATTGCAAACATTATAATATTCCATTCGAATGGATGATAAATCTCCTCGACTATCCAGACTAACCTCGATCATTACTTTGTTGCAATCAAAAAGCCTGATTACAGCACCTGAAATCGGTCGAAGATTCAATATATCCATCCGAACGGTGTACCGGGATATCAGAGCTTTGGAAAGATCGGGTATACCGGTGGTCACGCTGGATGGTAAAGGATACACCCTTCTGGATGGTTATAAATTGCCACCCGTGATGTTTACTGAAAGCGAAGCATTTGCCCTGATCACTTCTGAAAAAATTATTCTTCATAATAAAGATTCCTCTCTTTCCAGGTCATTTTCAGCAGCAGTCGAAAAAATCAAAGCCGTTTTAAAATCCTCCAGCAAACAAAAAGCAGAATTTCTCAATAAACGAGTACACATCGGCAAACACCATCTTGAGTCAAAAACCAGCCATGCCTTGATGGATATGCAAATGGCCATGGCTAATTTTCTATTGGTAAAAATAAAATATCAAAATTCAAATGGCATCGTCAGCGACCGCCTGATCGAGCCCTTTTATATTTATCATTCGAAAGAGGAAAACTGGACGGTGCATGCCTATTGCCATGCAAGAAAAGATTTCAGAACCTTCCGGATGGACCGGATGAACAAAGTCAACGTGCTGGATCAACATTTTGAACCTCATAAGACCACTATACAGTATTATTACGGTAAAAAATATTATGTACCGGTTCACCCCTGACATAGGGCTGTCAGTGTTGCCATGTAAGTTTGATGATTCATTTAAACTAAATAAATAAATCATGACTTCAACAGAGATTCCACAAACATTATTTATTGATACCGACGCTTATTTGACCAGGTGGCAGGGTCACCGGTCCCTGACCCGTAAAGTATTTGAATCCTTTCCTGATGATCAACTCTTTACGTTTTCAGTAGGTGGCATGAGACCTTTTGCCAAATTGTTCCAGGAGTTGATACAAATGGCAGCTCCCTGTACAAAAGGTTTTGCTACCGGTGAATGGGATACATTGGATTTTGAAAAAAACTATACCAAAGAAGAATTACTTAGCGCCTGGGATCAAAGCACGCTGGATATTGACCGTTATTGGAAAATGATTCCATCTGAAAAATTTCAAACGGAGGAGACCATTTTCGGCCAATATGAAGGAAAAGTATTTCAGCATTTTGATTATATCGTAGACAATGAAATACATCATCGTGCACAAGGGTATGTATACCTGAGAGCATTGGGTATAGAGCCTCCCTACTTTTGGGATCGCGAAAGATAGAAAATCTGTTCTTGAGGAATCTTGGGCTGCGAGACCTGATCGATATTTTTTGAGGTCATTGTATTTGATTTCATCACAAACTCCATACTTTGCCTATTTCTGACATAGGAACGCAGCCATGATATCCTCCGGGCAACGGGTCATATTTTAATTCATTTTTTCCAATAGCTTCGGATGTACAGTAAGCCCAAACGGCCATCGACTTGAATTTTCTATAAAAACCAACCGGCTTTTGTTCTCCAACACCTGTTCCCCAGACTTTGCCATTAAATTTAGGTGATGTAGATTCCATTTCCACCAAACATTTTCGTTTTTGTTCATTGGAAAGTGATGCAAAATAGGAACCAAATTTTTCTTTGCATTTTTGATCAAATTCATTTATCTCATCCATCAATGATTTTTTATCGGCATCAGAATACGTTTCATTGATGACGCGGTCAATAAAAACATCCGCGTTCACATCCAATCCACCTGGCTTACTTGTCTTTGGAAGCAATGCATCCACCAAAGCCGACGTCAAGGCCGCTTGTTTAGCATCAAAAAAAACAGGATTCCAGTTTGTCCCGGGTTGAATCTTACAAGACTCCCAGATTGAAAATAATATTGAGCCCACAATAACAGAACCTCCAATCGATATGGCTTCTCTTCTTTTCATTTTTTATAAATTTTGCTTTTTAAGTTCTTCAATGGCAAAATGAGTTGCCCTGGCGGTAATCGCCATATAAGTAAGCGATGGATTGACACATGAGCTGGATGTCATACAGGCACCATCCGTAACAAATACATTTTTTACACTGTGTATCTGGTTATGACTATTGAGTACGGAAGTCTTTGGATCTTTTCCCATTCTGGCCGTACCCATTTCATGAATACCATATCCCATTTCATGTTTATTATCAAAGCCGGTCACGGATTGAAGTCCGCATGCATTGAGCATTTCAACAGCATCTGATTGAATTTGATTGTTCAGCGCAAGCTCATTGGATTGCCATTCGGCATCGATAGAAAGTGTGGGTTGTCCCCATTTATCAAGTTTCGTTTTATCGAGGTAGACCCTATTTTGATGATATGGCATACATTCAGCAAACCCTGTAATAAAAAATTGCCATGGCCCGGCATCCGTGGAAATTTGATCTTTCCAATCTGCTCCGAAACCATCTCTATTTGCCGCACCTCCCCACCCTTCACGATAAGCTCCACCCTGATAACCAAATCCTCTCAAAAATTTATCTGATTTGGTTTTTTCATTTATATTCCAATACCTGGGTATATAAATACCATTTGGGCGACGACCTGAATAATACATATCCTCAAATCCATCAAAACTACCCATAGCACCCACTCTATACGTATGATCCATCAGGTTATGTCCGAGTTCATTACTATCATTACCCATTCCTTGCGGGAATCTGGTCGACGTACTATTTAAGAGAATTTGAGTCGTGCTCAATGTGGAAGCGTTGCAGAATATGATTCTTGCATGATACTCCATTGTCTCATTGGTCTCACTATCTATAATGCGCACGCCAGTAGCACGGTTTTTGTTTTCATCATATAGAATGGATTGTACAATGGAGAATGGCCTTATCGTTAGATTACCCGTCGCATGGGCTGCGGGTAATGTCACCGCATTACTGCTAAAGTATGCACCGAAGGGACATCCCCGATCACATCTATTTCTGAATTGGCACTTACCTCTTCCGTTTAACGGTTCGGTTAAATGCGCTACCCTCCCAATCGTCAAATTCCTTCCTGGAAATTTTTTTTCTAATCTGCTTCTGATTTCCTTTTCAACACAATTCAGCTCCATAGGCGGAAGGAAGTGGCTATCCGGTAATTGAGGTAATCCCAACGCTTCCCCGCTGATGCCTGCGTATTTTTCAACATAACTATACCATGGCTCTATATCTTTATATCGTATGGGCCAATCGACGCCATGTCCATCTTGTTGATTGGCCTCAAAATCCAGGTCGCTCCATCGATAAGTTTGTTTACCCCAAAGTAATGACTTACCACCCAGTTGATGCCCCCTGATCCAAAGAAAAGGTTTCATCTCTGTATAAGGATTATCCTGGTCATTGGCATAAAAATGTTCATTCGCTTCACCAATGAATCCTGATCGATTCGCTTTATAATGTTTTTCCTTTTGTGCTAATGTAAGAGAACCATGCAAAGACATATCCCATGGATCCAGATTAGCGGTCGGATAATCTTTTATATGCTCCACGATTCGGCCTCGTTCTAATACCAGGGTTTTGAGTCCACCCTCACATAATTCCTTGGCAGCCCAGCCACCACTGATACCGGACCCGATGACGATGGCATCGTAGGTCATATCCTTCTTGGCATCGATATTGAATCCCATGTAAAATCTTTTTAATTCAAACAAATCTATTAAATAGATTTTAATCACTTCAGTTATTTTTAAAATATAGATCATTCGATATAAACGAAGTTTTAAATCGATACAATTATATCGAATTACCATCTTATATTTAGATCATCTAATATTTTACCATGTATCTAAAAATTATTGCTTTCATCCTGTTACCCGGAATACTTTTCTCACAAAAGGAATTTTTGCTCGCACGCGCTGATTCATTTTCATTGCATACTCCCTACACGCCACCTCCCGGCGATCCTTTAAGCCACCATACGGCCGGCTATGCTAAAATCATGTGCAGTGCAGTTTTTATCACCGGTCTCAGTCCTGATTTTGCAAAAGAAAATGTAGGTTATTTTACTTCACCTTATAAGTTTAGAAAAGAAGTTGGCAATCCTGTCGTGGATTATACTAATAAAACTGTTTCCATTACATTACCCAATGGAATAGTTAGAAAAGCCATCTATACCGGAAGCCAGGGATGCATCACATACAAAGAAGGTGAAAACATGCTTCATTTCACTCCAAAATCAATAACTAAAAATTTACCCGATGCCGATAAAACAAAATGGCCTTCGGGTAATTTGATCAATCCATCAGAGTATCCCAATGACATAGCTAAAAGCAAAATCGAATCCGCACTGGACGCTGCGTTTACACCCGCGGAAGCAATGACCGCCGCCATAGTCATTACTTATAAAGGGAAAATCATTGGAGAAAGATACGGCGATGGTATTTCGTCCACGACTCCTCTTGAATCCTGGTCGATGGGTAAAAGTTTATCCGCCACCCAAATGGGAATACTAATGAATAAAGGAATCTATTCCATAAATCAAAATGCGCCCATCCCAGAATGGCAAAAGAAAGGTGACCCGAGATCCAAGATCAAAATAAAAGACCTTCTGCATATGTCGAGTGGATTGTATTGCCGAGCTCCCCAGGATCCTGATTTTGATGAATCGAAAGGATATCCTGATCATCTTTATCTATATACCGGTGGAATCAATTCATTTGAATATGCTGCTGGTTTGCCTCAGCAATTTCCACCCAATACCGTAGGCCGCTACCGAAACAGCGATCCCGGATTAATAAATTACCTGAATAAATTAGGTATTCAAAAACTGGGAATGGATTATTTATCATTTCCACAAAGAGCATTATTCGATAAACTGGGTATCCGTACGATGGTGATGGAAACCGATCCATATGGTAATTTTCTTACCCAAGGATATGAGTATGCCAGTGCAAGAGATTGGGCACGACTGGGTAATTTATATCTGCAAGATGGTGTTTGGAATGGTCAAAGGCTCCTGGCAAAAGGGTTCGTAAAATTTGTGAGTACGCTGGCTGAGGCTTGGGTAAAAGATCACAGACCTGTCTATGGCGGTTTGTTTTGGATCAATGGAGATGGCAAATTACCGATACCGAAAGAATCTTATATGATGCTTGGTGCCGGAGGACAATCCGTAACTATTATTCCGGATCATGATCTCGTGGTCGTCAGACTTGGGCATTTTAAAGGAAGTAATATGGCGGATGATGCTCTGAATGAATGTTATAAAATATTGATGGAAGCAGTTCCCTCCCATTAATCATTCATGATGCAACTGCACGGCGCAAGCGTTTGATTAGTCAGGATTCTTATCTTCTTTTTATCTTCCATTCAGTTATTTCAATATTTACTGTAATTATGAAAAGAAGAGAAATCATCAAAAATCTGGCGGCCATTCCCACATTGGGCATTCTTTCGCAGGAATCGATCTGGGCTTCCGAATCAGCTCATGTCTTAGATCACGATTCCCTCGTGGGTGAATCGATTTATTCTACAATTGGTGTAGAACCTGTCATCAATTGCCGGGGTACATTTACCATCATTGGTGGTTCGATGGAACGACCGGAAGTATCTAAGGCGATGGAAGCTGCAACCGGTTATTTCGTACAATATGATGAACTCGCCATGGGTGTAGGTAAAAAGTTAGCTGAACTTACCAAGACTGATTGGGGCATGGTGACATCCGGCTGTGCGGGTGCTATGAAACATTTTACCGTAGCTTGTGTGACCGGTGGTAACCCTGAAAAATTATTGCGAATACCCAATCTTACAGGCTTTGACAAAACGGAGGTCATCATACCAAGCCATTCACGCAATCAATATGATCATGCTATACGCAATGTAGGTGTCACTGTAATCCAGGTCGATACTATTGATCAACTGGAAAGAGCTATTAATAATAAGACCGCCATGATTTATTGTATGACCGGGCCCCAAGTCGATATCGATCAACCGATGTCACTCGAAGCCATGGGAAAAATTGCAAAGAAATACAACGTACCTTTATTAGCTGATGCCGCTGCCGAGAATCTTACAATACCTCCTGTTCATTTAGAGCGAGGAGCTACGGCAGTATGTTATAGCGGCGGTAAAGCAATTTGCGGACCTCAATGTGCCGGTTTATTATTCGGTCCTAAAAATCTATTGATGTCATCCTGGCAAGCCAGTGCACCTCATCACGGTCCTGGGCGCGATAATAAAGTCGGTAAAGAAGAAATCATGGGTATGCTGGCAGCCGTAGAAGCATGGACCAAACGGGATCATAAAGCGGAATGGAATAACTGGCTGGATCGATTAAACACGATTTCTGCAAAACTAAAGCAAATCAATGGAGTCACTACGGATATCACCATTCCCACCGATCTTTCTAATCTCGCGCCTGTACTCAATGTGCGTTGGAATGAATCAGATCTCAATATTAGTGGTGAAGAAGTGGCTGAAGACACTGCACGCAACAAACCCAGGATCGCAATTGGTAGTTTTAATGATAATGGAAAAACCGGAATCACCGTGGTACCAAGTCAAATGCGACAGGAACAAGTGCAAATAGTTGCGGATAGACTTTATAATCTATTAAGTACAAAACGGAGTCCCAAGTCAAATGCGATGGCGGCTCCTGTCACCAATCTATCCGGCCAATGGGATCTCGAAATGCAATATTTTAGTAGTAATGTAATGCATAGTTTGTATCTACATCAGGATGGTAATTGGATACAAGGCAACCATCAGGCATTATTTGATAAAGCGGAATTAATCGGTATGATCGATGGCAATAAGGTCAAAATGAAAAGTGTATTGAGACAGCCGGGTGATTTTATTACTCATTTGTTTAATGGTACGATGGAAGGTGATACGATCAGCGGATCCGTTTTCTTAGGAGAATATTTAACCGCTAATTTTAAAGCGACTCGCACAAAATACAAACAAGCAAAGAAAGCATTCATGATACCGGGTGGGCCCCCATTGGCTACTTAAGTGAAACAAAATCATTTAACTTTGAATAAAAAGGATTAAGAAATGAATAAAATCAAAAAAACAAAAATGCATCCTTTCTTTACCAAGAAACACAAAGTATATTCTCCCGAAGAAGTTATAGCTGCTGGCGGCTCCACTGCTTTTGGCAAATTAACTAACTATGATTATGAAAAATTTTACCATCTTGGAGGGGAGGCATTGACGGATGAAGATTTAAAAGCGGCTCTGAAAGATCTGGCTCGTAAATGAATTTATTACTTGACACTAACATTATATTATGGATATGTAGAGACTTATCTGAAAAGCGAGTAATCGATTACATTAATCCCGAAAAAAAACTTATTTACATTTCAATTGTAAGTTTAGGAGAAATTAAATCTATTGCATTTCAACAGGATTGGGCAGATAAAAAGCTAGGAAGATTAGAAGAGTTTGTAGATACTTCAAGGATATTAGACTTTAATGAGTCAGTAATTCCAAGTTATGTAACCATAGATGCTTACAGCCAAAGAAAACATAAAGAATTCAGCAAATATCCGTTCAAAACTCCACGCAATATGGGTAAAAATGATTTATGGATAGCAGCTACAGCACATTTTATAAATTTAGAGTTAGTAACTACGGATACTGATTTTGATCATTTAGACAATATCTATAATTCCATAAGAAAGGTCAGTATTTATGACTTAAAGAAACTTATCAAGTAAATCCTGAAATTAATAATATTATAATGAACTATATCAATCAATCTAAATCATTTTTTTTTATCTTTTTCTATTTTATAAGTTTCCACCTATTCGCACAAACCCTTCTCATCAAAAACGGTCATGTCATCGATCCTAAAAACAAGATCGATGCCGTCATGGATCTATTGATCACCCAGGATAAGATTACCCGGGTGGCAGTGAATATACCCACAAAAGATATTAAAACGGTCATTGACGCTACGGATAAATACGTAACACCGGGATTAATCGATATGCACGTACATGTATTCGCAGGAAACAACCTCGATGATTATATTGCCAATGCACCTACGAGTGTCATGCCCGATGGATATACTTTCCGAAGTGGAATCACGACCGTCGTCGATGCAGGCTCATCGGGGTGGAGGAATTTTCCATTATTCAAAGCACAGACGATTGATAAAGCACAGACCCGGGTATTGGCATTGCTCAATATCGTAGGTCATGGTATGAAGTCTCGTTATTTCGAGCAAGATGTAGCGGATATGAATCCTAATATGACTGCCCTGATGATTACCAAGCAATATCCGGAAATATTAGTCGGGATCAAGGCCGCTCATTATTGGGGAGACTTTACCATGGTGGATAAAGCAGTGGAAGCCGGAAAGCAGGCGAATGTTCCAGTCATGGTGGATTTTGGAGAGCACGAACCTACCAATTCAATCGAATCTTTATTTATGACTCATCTGAGACCGGGCGATATTTTTACTCATACATATTCCTATGGACCCAAAGTAAGAGAGACGGTCGTAGATGAAAATAATAAAGTAAAGCCATTTGTATTTACTGCACAAAAAAGAGGTATTGTCTTCGATGTAGGCCATGGCGGAGGTGCTTTCTCCTGGAGGCAAGCGGTACCTTCCATCCAACAGGGATTTCTACCCAATGTCATTAGCACCGATTTGCACACCCAAAGTATGAATGGAGGCATGAAAGATTTATCCAATGTCCTTTCAAAATTTATGGCCATGGGTCTTACGATCCAGGATGTGATTGCCAGAGCGACCTGGGCCCCCGCTCAAGTGATTCATCGCGAACAATATGGACACTTAAGTCCTGGCAGCGATGCTGACGTCGCAATATTCAGTGTACGGGAAGGCAAGTTTGGTTTTCTTGATGTGAGAAATACAAAGTTGGAAGGAACAAAGAAATTGGAATGCGAACTGACGATCAGAGGCGGTAAAGTGGTTTGGGATTTGAATGGAATGGCGGCTGTGAAAGAGTAATACAGAATTATTGACGATGTACGAATTGCGATGTACTATTTATTGAAGATTATATGATGTATGGGTTTCGCTTTATATTATTTAGTTTATCATGTATTTTAGTTTTTTGCTCATGGATTCTTCAGGGGCAATCGTATGATTTGATTTTGAAGAATGGAATAGTAGTCGATCCAAAAAATAAAATTCACAGTAAAAAAGATATCGGAATTAAGGATGGAAAAATTATTGCCGTTTCAAATACCATAAAAGAGAATGTATCAAAAAAAATAATCGATGTCAGCGGTATGTACGTATGCCCGGGACTGATCGATCTTCATACACATGTTTTTGTCGGAAATAATACTGAAACCTTTGCCAATGGTATCAACAGTATCTCTCCCGATGATTTTACATTGAAAGCAGGTGTCACGACCGTTGTTGATGCAGGCACTTCGGGCTATCGTAATTTTCCTTTATTCAAGTCCCAGGTGATTGATAAATCAAAGACACGAATACTGGCTTTTTTGAATATAGCTGCAAATGGAATGACCGGTGATTCATTGCAGGAGGATATCCATACAATGAATGCAGACAGTGCTTCCTCCATAGCCATCCAATTTCCCGGTCAAATCGTGGGCATCAAAATTGGTCATATCGAAAAATATCATGGCGAAGAACCCTTCAATCTTGCACTCGATGCAGCCAATCAAATACATAAGCCATTATTTGTCGAATGCCATTTACCTTTCATCAGTATGACAAGGCAATTGGATAAAATGAGACAGGGTGATATCATTACACATTCTTATGAGGAAATTAAAGAAAGAGAACCCATTCTAGACTCCACCGGAAAGCTCAGAGATTATATATTGAAAGCAAGAGAGAAAGGAATTCTGTTTGATCTGGGACATGGCGGCGCAGGCTTTTGGTTTAGCCAGGCTATTCCGGCTATCCGCCAGGGATTGCTGGTCAATTCATTTGGCACCGATATGCATCGATTCAGCGTCAATGCTGGTATGAAAGATCTTCTCAATGTAATGTCTAAGTTTATGGCCATGGGTTTATCATTGGATCAAGTGGTTGAAAGAGCTACGTGTTTTCCTGCAAAAAGCATACATCGCGAAGATTTGGGAAGTTTGAGTATTGGAAATGTAGCTGATATAGCCGTAATCAGCATTCGCAATGGTCAGTTTGGTTATTTCGATGCAGGTGGAAATAAAATAATGGGAAGTAATAAACTGGAATGCGAACTCACGATCCGGAATGGTCAGGTCGTATGGGATCTAAATGGATTAAATGCTAAACCTTTTAAAAATACCAAATGAAATCATTTGTAATATTCTTGTTGCTCACTTCATTTTTTCTATTTGCTTGTAATCAGAAGAAAAACAATGCAGCTCTATACTTACCAAATGGGTTTGATGCAAAAGTTATGATCGATAGTCTCGGTCATGCAAGGCATCTGGCTGTAAATGATAATGGTGATGTCTACGTCAAACTTACCTCTACCGATAGTGCACGGGGCGGCAATCTCGCTTTACGCGATACCAATCACGATGAAAAGATCGATATCATTCAAAGGTTCGGAGGTTTAGAAAAAAACAGAACGTACTATGGTACAGGCATGACGATACACAATGGATATTTATACTTTACTTCTGCATTAAGAGTTTACCGTCAAAAATTAATTCCTGGCCAGTTGATTCCTGATACTCCGGTCGATACAGTACTATTCGATGATCATAGCCATGGCACGCACTGGCATATTACCAAGCCTCCGGCATTTGATCACAAAGGAAATATGTTTATTCCTTTTGGTGCACCCAGCAATGCATGCCAGGACCTGACGAAGACTCCCAATGGCGCTCCTCAAGGGGCAGGCCTCGATCCATGTCCGGAGCTAATGCATCATGGTGGGGTATGGAAATTCCCTGCTGATAAAATCAACCTCTACCAAATCGATGGTGTACGCTATGCAACCGGTATCCGCAGTGTGGTGGCCATCAATGTCAATCCTGAAGATGATGAATTGTATCTGGTCATGCATGGTCGTGATAATCTATATAGTTTATTCCCCGATCGCTATACACCTTGGCAAAGCGCTCTGTTACCTTCTGAAGAATTTATCAAAGTAAAAGAAAATGGTAATTATGGTTGGCCCTATTGTTACTATGATCAATTACAAAATAAAAAAGTATTAGCACCGGAATATGGTGGTGACGGAAAAATGACGGGTCGCTGCGATAGTATGGATGCCCCGATCATGGGATTCCCGGGACATTGGGCACCGAATGATTTATTTTTTTATACCGGCAATCAATTTCCCGAAAGATATAAGCACGGTGCCTTCATAGCATTTCATGGATCGACCAATCGGGCACCCTATTCTCAATCGGGATATTTTGTTTGTTTTGTTCCTTTTGAAAATGATAAACCAATAGGAAGCTGGGAAGTATTTGCCGATGGCTTTTCGGTCATTGATACGATACCCAATACCAATGATGCATTGGGCAGACCGATAGGGTTAGCTCAGGGACCCGATGGCTCTATCTATATCATAGAATCCGTTAAAGGAAAACTTTGGAAAATATCATTTCATGGTGACCGAAATAATTTTGGTCAAAAAGAATTGGCCTCCATGGAACTTTGCAAACAATCTGCCCATATCAAGACTCCGGATGAAGTAAAAGACAATCTGCAAAAAAATGTAACAGGCGGTGAAAAAATATACAATACCTATTGTGGTAATTGTCATCAGCGCAATGGTGAAGGTGTGGCCGGAAGATTCCCGCCCTTATTCTCAGATTGGGAATATACCAGTGATAAGAAGACCTTAATCGATATTATATTAAAAGGGAAATCAGGACAAATCACCGTCCAAGATGAGATCTACGACGGCGTCATGCCTTCCAATCAAATGCTGAGCGATAGCGCTATTGCCATTGTGGCTACGTATGTAAGACAACACTTCGGCAATAGTGGTACTGCTGTGACTCCCGAAGAAGTAAAAGCGAGAAGAAATAAATAATGAATACAGATCAACAAAGAAATATTGGGGCACTTTTCATAAGAGTCTTACTGGGTGTTATATTCCTTATGCAGGGATGGGGTAAAATATTTTATATGACCGTCCCCAAAGTCTATGAATCTTTTTTTAAAACGTTTGAGAATACTTTTCTTCCTAAATGGCTGATCGTAGCCACTGCATATTATACTTCTTATATAGAGCTCATTGGAGGTTTGTTATTAATACTTGGATTATTTAGGAAATATGCCATGATTCTATTGGCCCTGGATTTAATCATTGTTTCGTATGGTCATGGATTGACCGAACCCATTTGGGATTTGAGTCATGTAATTCCAAGGGCTATTTTATTAGCCATTTTATTTTTTATTCCGGTTGAATGGGATCGATGGAATGTGGATAGATTAATTCATAAGCACTAATCACTCATTTTATTTTAAGAATACTGATCGCACATCCTCCCCCGGCAGCCAATGGAATCTCCAATGCCGATTGAGCATCTACAGTTTTCTTTACGATCCTATATTGCTCAGGATTATTTAAATAATGTGCCGTAGCGCCATCCTGATAAATAATTGCTTGATATTTACTTTTCTTATCCAGAAAGTCTAATGACAAATGTAAAGTCCTTGCATTTTCATCTGTAATGCTGCCAATAAACCAATTGGATGAATTCTTTGCTCTTCTCGCTATGGTGATATAATCGCCGGGCTCCGCTTCGATGATTGTCGTTTCGGACCAATCGACCGGTACATCTTTGATAAATTGGAATGCATCCAGGTGTTTTTCGTAATTCTCCGGTAAATCGGCCGCCATTTGCAACGGACTGTACATCGTGATATATAGAGCAAGTTGTTTTGCCAAGGTAGTTCGTACGATTTGTGTCCTGGTAGAATCGAATTGATTCAATTTAAAATGAAATAGACCCGGTGTAAAATCCATTGGTCCTCCCATCATCCGGGTAAATGGCAATATCGTATTGTGTTCGGGGGCAATGCCTAAGGTAGGCGCATTATTAAATTCTGCACCCCTGGCTGCTTCGCTTGCCATCCAATTAGGATACGTACGATGTAAGCCAGTAGGTCGCACGGGTTCATGAGCATCCAACATGATTTGATAGGAAGCAGTTTTCTCCGCGACACGTTGGTAGTGTTTGACCATCCATTGACCATCGTGATGTTCGCCTCTTGGTATGATCTTACCCACATAACCGGTCTTTACGGTATTGATCCCGTATTTTTTCATGAATAGATAAGCCGGATCCAATCGTCTCTCATAATTCGTAACGCTACCCGATGTCTCATGATGCATGATGAGCCTGACTCCTTTCTTTGCAGCGTAAGCAGATAAAAAAGCTATATTATAATCCGGATAGGGAGATACGAAATCAAAGACTTCTTCTTTCCAATTACCAAACCAGTCTTCCCATCCTTTGTTCCAGCCTTCGACCAGGACTCCGTCAAAATGATGTCGCGAGGCAAAGTCTATGTATTTTTTGACATTCGCTGTATTGGCTCCATGTCGTCCACCTTCATATTGCCAGGTGGCTTTATTGGTATGCATTGCCCACCATACGCCAATAAATTTTTGAGGTTTGATCCACGATGTGTTTTTCAATTGGGTCGGTTCATTAAGATTCAGAATTAACCTGGAAGATAATATTTTGGAGCCCTGATCACTCACCACTATCGTTCGCCAGGGGGTGCTGGCATACGTCTGCAAATACGCTTTATTACCGACTGCATCGGGAGTGAGCGTAGTCGTGAACCTGAAGGTAGAAGGATCCAGGCTGAGATACATCGTGGGATAATTTTTTAGCGCCGCTTCATGAATATTGATATAAACTCCATCTTTCGTCTTCATCATGAGTGGAGTCTGTACTGTATGATCGTCGATTAAAGCAGTTACAGCAATATCCTTTTCTTTGGATGCAGCCTGTACAGCATTGATTTCACTTAAACTCGTCGTATTGTAAGCATATTCATTCGAATCATAGTCGCCTGGTATCCAAAATGTCTTATGATCACCGGTCATTCGAAATTGCGTCAATTCATGCGATAGAATAAAATGATTAAGTTCATTTTGTTTTGGAAAAATATATCGAAATCCCACACCATCATCAAATACTTTAAATTGGATATCCAGTTTTATACCGGATCCAGAAAGGTCCATTAAATGAAAAATGATGGAGCTATGTTCGTCCCGGATCTGATCTTCTTCACCCCAAACAGGCTTCCATGTAAGATCCTGATGGCTACTATCTATGCTTATTAATTTAAAATGATCTAAGGTAACCGATGGTTTTGAAAAAACAATTCCAAGTTCCGATGGTAAAATAATGGATCTATCTTTTAAGAACACCGAATAGCTGAATTTACCCAAGGGCATTGAAACCTGCAGTTGTATTATATCGTGTGGAGAATGGACTTGCCAATCTGACTGTGCAAAACCTTGAAAACCGGCAAGGAGGATTAGGACGAGTATAAACTGCTTCATGAATCAGGTCTTTAAAGGCAATTTAGTGAATTATTAATAAAACTGCATTTATCAGACTGGATTAAAATATTTATGAGATCTGCATTTATCTCCTTCATTACTGACTGATTTGATAACCTATACCCGATTGGAAATGAAGCACCATCTCAATTTGATATTTCTTGAATAATCTTCTAAAAAAAGATAGATTTGATATGGCAATCCATCGTTGAACCGATAAAGCTATTTTAATCATTCTCATTTTATAATATTTTAATTCAGAAAAGTGATTAACAGAAGAAAATTTATAAACTCCGGCCTGATGCTTTCAGCAAGTAGTTTGATCAGGCCATCCATATTTATGAACCGATCCCCATTGCTCAATACCATCGCCATCCAGCTATTTTCTTTACCTAAATTATTGGAGCAGGATTTGCCGGGTACGATGGCCATGCTTTCTAAAATGGGATATAAAGCAATGGAATTATATGGTCCCTATCCTTTCAGTAGCGAAGCAGGAAAGAAAAGATGGGAAGCGGTAATTCCTTCTGTCGGGTTTAGCGGTAGTGGCTTTTTTAATCGCGGAATACAGGAATTTAAAAAAATTGTGTCCGATCAGGGCATTGCGATCCCATCCATGCATACCGATTTGGATACACTTGATAAAAATATGCCTCAGCTGGCAGAAGCAGCGCACATATTGGGAAGTGAATTTGTAGTATTGCCTGCTCTTCCGGATGACAAAAGGAAGACATTGGATGATTATAAAAAAGCAGCAGACTTATTCAATAAAATCGGAGCGGAAGCAAAGAAATCGGGTATTAAATATGCTTATCATAATCACGGTTATGGATTGAGTCCAATGGAAGGAAAAATTCCGTTGAATATTATTTTGGATAATACGGATCCTAAAACAGTGTTTTTAGAAATGGATCTGTTCTGGACTACGGCGGGA
>CALMKY010000374.1 GCA_937867195.1 uncultured Saprospiraceae bacterium
GGACCAGATGTTTTTTTATCGTTACTTCATGTTTGGGGTTAAGATAAGAGTGCATCAGCGCTATGGCGATCGGAGTAGATTTTTCTCTAGGTAATTGAGATGTTATCCTATTAAGATCGGTTTGGGTAAGTGCTACCTCTATCTCGCCTTGATAATTTATACGTGCATCGATCTCAATATTTTTTTTATTTAACATGACGGGTTCTTCGATGTCTAAAGAAAAGAGGTGGGGTCGTTGCTGTGTTTTGATATATAAAAGATCTTGCATTCCTTTATTCGTGATATAGACACAGCCCCTGCCTTTAAGTTCCAACAGTGCATTGGTGCATTTAGTGGTTCCAATATTGAGCTGCACATTTTTTAACGGTTGACCGATCGGAATGCCAGTCAATAAGTGAGCTGCAAAAGCAGGAGCTTCCATTTGTGCGTCGATCTCGATGAAATCACCAACTGATAAATTTATTTTTTTTTTCAGAATGATTTCGTTGGTGGTTGGATTAAATGAAGTGATGGCAGCAGATTCGGTTTTTGTATTGAATGTACAGCCTAGCAGTACCTGGGGATGGGGAAGGTTCCAGGCTTGACGTATTATACAGCGATGACCGGATATACTTTTTTCGATGGTGGCTCTAAGCTTGCCGGTACTTAAGATTTTGAATGTGCTGATATGGTCAGGTTGTTCGCACCATACATCGCAAAAGGTGCCTCCTACATCGACGCTCACAATAGTTTTATTTGCTATTTTCATCTGCTCAAATATAGTTTATGACTCCCAAACTTTTGATCTCAATAGGTTTGATATTTATTTTAGCAGGGATTATTTGGATGTATGGAAGTAAATACATGAGCTGGCTGGGTAGACTGCCAGGGGATATCCGGGTAGAAAAGGAGAATTTTAAATTTAATTTTCCTATTACCACCATGATATTCATCAGTATCTTAGTTCAAATCTTTTTGAAACTGTATCGTTGGATATTTAAATAGAGAGCCAATGGATATCCCCTACAGAATGCTGTTTTTATTTACCTGATAAATTCTCAGAATGATATTAAACTTTCAGATTTAACTATCGTCCAATGCATATACTTCGTATAATTATATAGCAAAATAATGTTGATATGCCTATAAAACCTTACTCCGGGGCTTTTGGGAACCCCGAACTGATCCATTTGCTCAGGAGGACAATTTTCGGTGTAAGCCCATCTGATATGAAGGCTTTTAATGGTCTGACGCTGGATCAGGCAGTAGATAAATTATTGACCTTTAATGGGACAGAATCGACGGTGCCTCTCCGGGCTTATAAAGGGGCAGACAAAACAATCGATGTGAACATTCCGTTTGGAACTACCTGGACAGGGATCAAATACAATAATAGCGAGAGTAATCCGGATGGTTTCAGGCGGGCTTCTTATAAACAATGGTGGGCAATGCTCATGTCACGACAAGAACGCAATCTTCGGGAGAAGCTGGTTTTATTCTGGCATAATCATCTTGTGACCGATACGAATAATGTGGTATCGATCGCAGAACTTGCATACCGATATAATAAATTATTGAGATCTTCCTGTATCGGAAATTTCAGAACGTTGATGTACAATATCACGGTAGAGCCCGCTATGCTGAGATATCTGAATGGAGAAAAGAACTCGTCATCAGCTCCGGATGAAAACTATGGTCGGGAATTGCAGGAGTTGTTTTGTATGGGCAAAGGACCGGACAGTAAATATACCGAAGCCGATGTCAAAGCAGCAGCAAGAGTATTGACGGGCTGGACTATTAACTATAATTCTGACTATCCGGCAGAGTTTAAAATCGGGCGACACGATACAAAGGATAAGCAGTTTTCTGATTTTTATGGAAACAAAGTAATCAAAGGAATCAATACGGCCAATGCAGGTGCAGATGAGCTCAATGCCCTGCTGGATATGATGTTTAGTAATACAGAGCTGGCAAGATTTATTGTAAGAAAACTATTCAGGTTTTTTGTTTATTACGATATTACGACGGATGTTGAGAATGAATTTATCATTCCTTTAGCAGATCAATTCAGAGCAGGCAATTATGAAATCAAACCATTGCTTAAATCCTTTTTCACCAGTGAATACTTTTTTAAGGCTGCATACAGAGGGGCTATGATAAAAAGTGCTGTCGACTATGTGGTCGGTATGACTAGGCAATTAGAGATGACCTGGCCCAATGACCCAAATGCATTTGAAGCGAGATATTATTTTGCCAATATTATCAATAACATGACACTGGCGCAGGGTCAGGATGTAGGTGATCCTCCCAATGTTGCCGGATGGCCTGCTTATTATGAATCGCCGGCGTATCATGAGTTTTGGTTGGATACTGCCACGTATCCAGCCAGATTATCTACCATATCCGGTTTCGTAACCAATGGTTATTCTACCGGGACAGGTTCTACATGGATTTACAATGAAAGCAAAGGCAAAACTTTTAAAATGGATGGTCCCGCATTTATATCCAAACTATCCAATCCCTCAGATCCTAATATATTGATCAATGATCTTATATTCTTTTTATTTGGAGTTGAAGTGTCCCAAAAAGTGAAGGATAGTATCAAAACGACCTACCTGCTCAAAGGACAGACAACTGACTATTACTGGACCGATGCATATAATAGTTATATCGCAAATCCGGCCAACCCGGCAGGCGATGGTAAGGGTGTGCCCAAGCAATTGCAAGACCTGATTGCCTATTTATTTTCAGCAGCAGAATATCATCTGCATTGATTGATCCATTCATACTTAAAAAATCAGACAATGAAACGAAGAAGTTTTATTAAAGGTATTCCGGGAGCGACGATCACCACCATGCTGGCTGGACAGGAAGTATATGCCGAGCATTCTAATCCTTTGCTTCAGGCATTGCACGGCATGATGTACGACACCGATCGTGTATTGGTCATCGTACAACTCAGTGGGGGTAATGATGGCTTGAATATGATCCTGCCGATTGATCAATATGCTAATCTAAAAGCAGCACGTACCAATATCCTCATGCCCGCGTCGAGTATACTGAATCTGACGGATAAGACCGGTATACATCCGGCGATGTCCGGAATATATAATTTGTTTAAAGATGGTAAAGCAGGCATCATACAAAGTGTAGGTTATCCAAATTTTAATTATTCACATTTCAGAGCCACCGATATCTGGGTAAGCGGTGCGAATTCCAATGAATACCTTGATTCCGGATGGGTCGGTAGATATCTTAATTATGAATATCCCAATTACCCGGTTGGTTATCCCAATAATGTCATGCCGGACCCATTGGCTATCAGGGTAGGCGATGGTGTGGGTCTTGGATTACAAATGATGGGTGTCAACATGGGCATTGCCATCAACGCAGCGGTGGATCCGGTCGATCTTACCGGGAATATTTTTAAAGATCCTGCTGCCGCCAATTATACAGGTAAAGAATTATCCTATGTACGAGAAGTACAAAGACAAACGGATAAATTCGGCGATGTCATTGTAAGCGCCTACTCCAAATCAAAGACATTATCTGCGATGTATCCCACCAATAATACAGCTGCAAGCCTTGCAGGAAGATTAAAAATAGTAGCCAGGTTGATAGCCGGAGGTTTGAAAACCAGGATTTATTGGGTGAGTACAGGAGGTTATGATACTCACTCTGCGCAGGTAGATGCCACCGATCAGACCAAAGGTGCGCAAGCCGATTTACTTAAAGGCGTATCCGATAACATAGCTGCTTTTATGGACGATATCAAACTCATGGGCTTGGAGAATAGGGTAGCCGGATTTACTTTCTCTGAGTTCGGCCGCAGGATTAAATCAAATGCTTCACTGGGTACAGACCATGGCAGCGCTTTACCGGTTATTTATTTTGGGAAAAATATTTTACCAGGTGTTATCGGTGCCAATCCAACCATTGGTACAAATGTGACAGTGGATAGTAATCTTCCTATGCAATATGACTTTAGATCATTGTACGGTACTTTTTTGAGCCAATGGTTCTGCGTACCTCAAGCCAGTGTCGATGCTTTGTTATTTAAAAACTATCAAAAGATTCCCATCCTCAATCCGCAAAACTGTCTTTCAACGGCTACACACGATGCCAATGCCAACAGTGGTAGATCGATGATCAAAGCTTACCCAAATCCCTTTGTACATAAGACTCGCATTGATTTTGAAAGCAATGGTGGTTATGTCAGAGTCCAGGTGATAGATAATAGAGGATCTTTGATTCAAACCTTGATCAGCCGTGACCTGATCAAAGGATCGTATACAGCCGATCTGGACCTCGAAGGTCATTCCAATGGAGTGTATTACGTGCGATGGGAGAACGATGCGGAGGTGCAGGTGAAAGGCATTATGAAAGTGGAATAAATGGAGCATCGGATCTGCGATCTAACCAATTTCGTTCAAATCATAACCCGGGTCAAAAATAAAAATTCAACATCGGATAAGAATTATTGTGTATTTCAAGAATTGATGGATCAATTCAGGTGAAATGAGACCCTATCTCATCACAGCGTACATCGTACATGCTATCAGTCCTCATTTTACCTTATATTGCATTCAAAAAAAGTTACGATGATTTCTTTCCTTGAATCCACAAAGCGTGAGCTTGTCAATGAAGCGGTGCAAACCAGGCGGATGCTCAAAATTGT
>CALMKY010000375.1 GCA_937867195.1 uncultured Saprospiraceae bacterium
AGAATTTGATAAAGAATATAATTTCAACGCAGCTGATATCGAGCCAATGATTACGTACGGTACGAATCCAGGAATGGGTATCGGTATAAGCCAAAAAATACCATCTGCTCAGGCGATACGCAGCAATCAAGCCAGCTTTGACAAATCCATGCAGTATATGGGCTTTGGAGAAGGTCAGGCGATGTTAGGTAAAACGGTAGACTATGTATTTCTTGGATCTTGTACAAACGGCCGTATTGAGGATTTCCGTGCTTTTGCATCGATCGTAAAAGGCCGCAAAAAAGCAGATCATATCATCGCATGGTTGGTACCCGGATCTCATATCGTCGAGGCTCAAATCAAAGAGGAAGGGATACTCGATATTCTGACCAATGCGGGTTTTGTACTTCGCCAACCGGGTTGCTCAGCTTGCCTGGCAATGAACGACGATAAAATACCTGCAGGGAAATATGCTGTGAGTACTAGTAACCGCAATTTCGAAGGGAGACAAGGCCCTGGCGCTCGTACTTTATTGGCTTCACCGTTGGTTGCCGCGGCAGCCGCTGTGACCGGAGTCGTTACTGATCCCCGAACCCTACTCAATTAATCAATTAAGAAATAAATCGACAATTCAACAATTTTCCAATTTATCATTTCAACCAATCATTTCAATGTCTTACGATAAATTTACCACTCTCAGATCCTCAGCCGTACCAATGCCCATCGAAAATGTTGATACAGATCAAATCATACCTGCACGATTTTTAAAAGCCACCGAACGCAAAGGTTTTGGCGATAATCTTTTTCGTGATTGGAGATACAATGGCGACAATACTCCCAAACCTGATTTTGTATTAAACAATCCCACGTATGCAGGAAAAATTTTAGTTGGTGGAAAGAACTTTGGATCCGGCAGTAGTCGTGAACATGCAGCCTGGGCGATTTATGATTATGGATTCAGAGCTGTGATCTCATCTTTCTTTGCAGACATATTTAAAAACAATTCAATGAATATTGGTTTGCTTCCGGTGACCGTAAGTGAGTCCTTTCTCGACGAAATATTCAAAGCAATTGAAAAAGATCCCCATACACAAATTGAAATCAATCTTGAAAAGCAAACCGTTACGTTACTCTCCACAGGCACACATGAATCTTTTGTCATCAATGGCTATAAAAAGCACAATCTGATGAACGGATACGATGATATCGATTATTTACAAGCGATGAAAAGTGAGATTCAAAAATTTGCCACGCAGGCTATATAAAGCATGAAAGCCGAAATTAACTTTTTTAAAGAGCTGAGTAAAAAGATTTCAATTAATTTCCGATTTCCTCTATTGACTAAAGAAACATATTTAATTACCAGGTTATATCAATAGGATTTACAATGCGACATATAGAAATCATGGATACTACGTTGCGGGATGGAGAGCAGACCAGTGGGGTGTCCTTTTCAGCACAAGAGAAACTTACTCTTGCTCAAATGTTGCTTACCGAAGTACAAGTTGACCGCATTGAAATAGCTTCGGCCCGGGTATCAGAAGGTGAATTAGAAGCGGTAAAAAAAATTACCTCCTGGGCAAAAGAACATAATATGTTGCATCGGATAGAGGTGCTCACTTTTGTGGACAGTGGTGCATCGATTGATTGGATGCGTAAAGCGGGTGCTAACGTGATGAATTTGCTTACCAAAGGATCACTCAATCATCTTACACATCAATTAAAAAAGACAGAAGCACAACATTTTGCTGAAATAGCTGAAACGATCGGTCAAGCGAGTGCTTCCAACATAGATGTAAATGTATATCTCGAAGACTGGAGTAATGGCATGCGACATTCTAAAGAGTACGTGATGCGATTCTTAGAATTTTTAAATACACAATCTGTCAAAAGAATCTTATTACCCGATACCTTGGGTGTACTGACTCCACAAGAGACGTATGATTTTATTTTAGAAATCATAGCCAAATATCCAGATACTCATTTTGATTTTCATGGACATAATGATTATGATCTGGGTACGGCGAATGCTTTATTTGCAGTTAAAGCCGGAATTCACGGTCTGCATTTAACTGTCAATGGTATGGGTGAAAGAGCAGGAAATGCACCTCTGGCATCTGTTATTGCTGTTCTCAATGATTATGTAAAAGAAGTAGAGACTTCAGTGGATGAAATGTCATTGTATACTGCCAGTAAACTGGTGGAAACCTTCTCCGGCTTGCGAATACCATCCAACAAACCGGGAGTAGGCGATAATGTTTTTACTCAGACAGCGGGCATTCATGCAGATGGGGATAAAAAAAACAGTCTGTATTTTAATGATCTGATGCCGGAAAGATTTGGAAGACAACGAGCCTATGCATTAGGTAAAATGTCTGGGAAAGCCAATATAGAAAACAATCTAAAACAACTGGGGATCACGCTCAATGACGACGATCTAAAAAAAGTAACAGCCCGGATCATCGAATTGGGTGATCGTAAAGAAGTAGTCACCCAGGCAGATTTGCCCTATATCATTTCCGATGTAATCGACAGCAGTGATCTTAAAGAGAAAGTAAAAATCGACAGCTATGTACTGACGCATGCGATGTCACACAAGCCCATGGCATCCGTCAAGATAACCATCAATGGTCAATCGTATGAAGAGCAGGCTTTCGGCGATGGACAGTACGATGCATTTATGAATGCGGTCAAAAAAGTGTATTGTTCTTTACATATTGAATTACCATCCCTGGCGGATTATTATGTACACATACCACCTGGTGGTAAAACGGATGCACTTTGTGAAACCATCATTACCTGGAAGACCAATGGTCATCCGTTTAAAACACATGGTCTTGATAGCGATCAGACCGTCAGTGCCATCAAGGCTACGACTAAAATGCTTAATCAGATTTAATTAATTCCGGAGCCAAATCGTACTCAACACGATCTGACCCTGTAAGCTATGTACACATCCCACGATTTTCCTAATATTGTTACATGGTTAGGCCCTGGATCTTTGCAATCATACTGTATAGTCAATACACATTCTCACAAAAGATCAACCGAAAACCCATTGTACAAAGAAATATCCCTACTATATACCATGCAGACAGTCTTGCATCCTTTAGTTTGGGCAATGGTCGATTTGCATTTACGGCGGATATCACAGGCTTGCAAACATTTCCGGACTACTATCAAAAGGGAATTCCACTTGGGACCTGGTCTAATTGGGGCTGGTACTCCAAGCCGAATGATAAAAACTATTCAATAGAACAATCCTTCCTGTATAAAGATTTTCATGGAAGAAAAATACCTTATGCAGTTCAATGGCCTGTCGGTACCCTTGCATCTGCTGCCGCGGAATATTTTCGTCAGAATCCATCTCGAATGCCTTTAATTCAAATTGGCTGGCTGATCGAAAAATCAAATGGTGAATTAATGGATATGAACGACATTAAGAGTGCATGTCAAACTCTCGATATATGGAATGGCTGTCTGAATAGTGCATTTGAGATTGAATCTAATCCTGTGGAGATACAATCATTGGTCGATCAAAGAAAAGACCTGATTACCGTCAAAATAAAATCGAAGTTGGTAAGAGAGGGTAAAATCAAAATCAGGATTTCATA
>CALMKY010000376.1 GCA_937867195.1 uncultured Saprospiraceae bacterium
ACCGAAATCAGAAGTTTTTCGAGATTCGGATTATCGCTGGTAACGATCATATTTAATGACGCAACGGATGTCTATTGGGCGAGGCAACAAGTCAGTGAAAGATTGTCCATCGTACAGCAATCTTTGCCTCCTGGAATGGGTAAGCCTGAATTAGGTCCGGTATCAACTGGTCTCGGCGAAATATACCAATATGTGGTAAGAGCCAGAGCCGGATTTGAATCTAAATATTCAGTTACTGATCTGAGAACTATTCAAGATTGGATTATCAAGCGGCAACTGATCAGCGTACCCGGTGTAGCCGAAGTCAGCAGTTTTGGAGGAAAACTAAAACAATATCATATTATCGTCGATCCATATAAATTACAATCGTATGGGATTACAATTAATGATGTGTTTGATGCCTTAGAAAAAAATAATCAAAATACAGGAGGCGCTTATATCGAAAAGGGACCAACAGCTGTCTTTATCCGGTCGGAAGGACTCATTAAAGATATCAGTGATCTCTCCTGGATCCGCATCAGGCCGGAAACTAAATCGACTCCTGTCTTCTTGCGGGATATAGCTGAAATAAAAATTGGATATGCAACCCGGTTTGGAGCCATTCAATACAATGACCAGGGCGAAGTCGCCGGAGCGGTGGTCATGATGCTTAAAGGGGCTAATAGTAACCAGGTCATCAAAAATATAAAAGACCGAATCCATGAAATCCAAAAGACTTTGCCCGATGGTGTAATCATCGAAGCTTTTCTTGACCGGACCAAAATGGTAAATAATGCCATCAATACAGTAAAGAATAATTTAATCGAAGGGGCCTTGATCGTGGTGTTTATTTTGGTATTATTTCTTGGAAACCTTAGGGCTGGATTGTTAGTTGCTACTGTAATTCCTCTTTCCTTATTATTTGCTGTCATCATGATGAATACTTTTGGGGTAAGTGGAAATCTAATGAGCCTGGGTGCACTGGATTTTGGATTAATTGTTGACGGGGCCATTATTATTGTAGAAGCGGTTATGCACCGGATGCATACTTTGCGATCCGCTGATAAAAATGTTTTGTCAGATCATGAGATGGATCATGAAGTACTGGGAACTACCTCTAAGATGATGAACAGTGCTGTATTTGGTCAATTGATCATCCTGTTGGTATACATACCAATTTTCTCACTGGAAGGTATCGAAGGCAAAATGTTTAAACCCATGGCACAAACGGTCGCTTTTGCTTTATTGGGAGCTTTTATTTTATCATTGACCTATATACCCATGATGAGCACATGGGTGTTAAGTAAGAAGATTCATACCGGTGACACCTGGTCTGATAAAATCATGTATCGAATTGAAAATGCTCACGCGATTCTTTTGAGTAAATTAATAAAAATACCCAGATACGTCATCATGACCACGTTCATTGTTTTTGTTTTGGCTATTATAGTCCTATCAAGATTGGGAGGAGAATTTATTCCCCAATTAGAAGAAGGCGACTTTGCAGTGGACACCCGGGTATTAAATGGCAGTAATCTCCATACAACCATGGATTATACCTCGAAGGCAGCAGGCCTCCTCAAATCCAGGTTTAGCGAAGTGGAAAAAGTAGTAACTAAAATAGGTGCCGGCGAAGTACCTACAGACCCAATGTCTATGGAAGCAAGCGATATGATGATTATACTCAAAAACAAAAAGGAATGGATCCATGCCAAGACTTTTGATCAACTAGCTGAAAAAATGGGACAAACATTAAATGAACTACCTGGCATTTCGTATGGTTTTCAGTATCCTGTACAAATGAGATTTAATGAACTCATGACCGGTGCTAAACAAGATGTGGTCTGTAAAATATTTGGCGAGAATCTGGACACCCTCGCCCATTACGCATCTGAATTAGGTAAAATAATTTCCGGCATCAAAGGCCAGGACGGGCTTTATATAGAACCTATTACCGGAAGATCACAGATCGTAATAAATTTTGATCGCCACTTGATGGCTCAATATGGTATCCATGTAGAAGAAGCAAACAGGATCATCAATATGTCTTATGCAGGCCAGACGGCAGGTACTTTATATGAAGATGAAAAAAGATTTGATATCGTTGTTAAAACCGGCAGTAAAGATCATGATCAATTGCTTGCTATTGAAAATTTATTGGTCAGCACTCCTTCCGGAATGCAAATTCCAATCAAACAGTTCGCTCAGGTGAAGAATGTTCTGGGACCTAATCAGATCCAAAGAGAAGATGCAAAACGAAGGATCATGGTCGGATTTAATGTGGTCGGCAGAGATGTACAAACCATTGTTCATGAACTTCAAGATAAAGTAAGTGCTTCCGTCAGATTACCCGCCGGATATTATATACGATACGGCGGCACATTTGAAAATATTGAAGCAGCTAAAAAAAGGCTTTTGGTTGCTGTACCCGTTTCACTTTTGCTCATTTTTCTGATGCTTTATTTTGCTTTCAACTCCATTAAGCAGGGACTATTAATATATACAGCGATCCCTCTGTCAGCCATCGGGGGTATTTTCCTATTGGCCATAAGAGGAATGCCTTTTAGCATCAGCGCAGGAATTGGGTTCATTGCATTGTTTGGAGTATCTGTATTAAATGGCATTGTGTTGATAACGGAATTTAATAAACTTAAACTCTCTTCCCAAATGGATATAACCAAAATAATAATCCAGGGTACGAAAAACAGATTGCGACCGGTATTGATGACTGCCAGCGTGGCTTCGCTTGGATTTTTGCCTATGGCACTGAGTCATGGAGCCGGTGCAGAAGTACAAAGACCCCTGGCGACAGTAGTCATCGGCGGATTGTTGGTTGCTACATTTCTTACCCTCATAGTACTTCCCATTTTGTATATGCTATTTGAAAATATTAAGAAAAAGCCCGTCCTCATCAGTCTTTTGTTATTGCTGCTAGGCAATATAGATGATGTACATGCCCAAAACAAAATCGATCTGCAGACATTAATTGATAAAGTATTGAATCAAAATCTCCAAATCAAAAATGAAGTATCCAAGACCAAATATTATGACGCCTTGATCCAGACATCGTCCCTGACACCTGCCACTCAATTCGCTCTGGAATACGGTGAAATCAATAGCGCCTATAAAGACAATGCATTTTCGGTCTTTCAAAATGTCTATAATCCTCGATATACCAAATCGTTAAAATCGCTTTTCCTGGAGCAGGCCACGACCTCCCGGATCGATGTAGATGCAAAAAAAGCTTTGATAATTAAAGAAGCATCAGAAGCATTCTATACACTGGTCTATTCGGATGAAAAGATCAGAACCATTAACAGCATAGACAGCATACTCGATCAGTTGATTGCCAATGAGAGAAAAAGACTTCAGTCAGGAGAAACTAACAAAATGCCATTATTGATAGCTAACAATCAAAAAATGAGTTTGTTAATTAAGAAAAAAGAAATCGACAAATTATTGACGAAAGCATCTTTGGTTATCCAAAAACTAACCAACGAATCTGAGAAAATTATTCCTATATACCATTCTCCCAAATTAAACCTGACCCTGCCGGATTCCTTTTCATTAATGAATCATCCTTACCTCGCTTATTTTTATCACAGAATAGCAGAGCATACTTCTCAGATAGCATTGGATAAATCCTTAATGCTGCCTACCTATGGTATTGGAGTGACAACCACCACAATGAAAGGCATAGGAGCCGACGAAATCAGGTATACCAACGATCGCTTCTTTAAGGTCCAGTTTAATATAGGAATACCCATTTTTAATAAGTCGTACAAAGCTAAACTGCAAGCCGATCAAATGTATCAGTCTGTTTTAGAGAATGATTTGACAATCGAGACACAAAAAATTCAAAATCAGTTGGATGATTTGCTACAGGAATACCAAAAGACCCAGGAAATCATCGATCAATATGAACAATCCCTATTGCCAAACATCCAAGAATCTTCTAATCTGATCAATGCTCAATACCAGCAAGGTGAAATCAATTCTGTTGAACGTATGTATCTCGCTTATCCTTGGTGGGATCACCGACTTGCGTACATCGACGCTGTCCACGAAGCAAACAATCAGATTATTGCTATCCATTATTTATTGACTCAAATTAAATAATTCACCAATGAAATATTGTATTTTATTATTAATATTCGTTTCCTGTCATTCGGAAAAAAACAAGATCGATCCCCCTAAAACCGATAACAGCACTGAAGTGCAATTGAACGCAGATCAATTAAAAAATATAAACATTGAGTTGGGTTCTTTTCAAAGGCAAACCGTACACAGTAGCTTCAAAGTTACCGGAGAGATCGATGTACCTCCGCAAAATCTAATCTCGATTTCTGCCCCTCTGGGGGGTTTTCTGGTATCGACCGATTTATTACCTGGCACCAGAGTCCACATGGGTCAGGTGATCTCCACCCTCGAAGATTCCAAATTTATAGAACTTCAACAAGACTATTTAATTAATAAAGCAGATTTGGATTTGGCGAAAAAGAATTTGATCGGCAACAAAATCTTCATCAGGTCCAGGCCGGAAGTGAAAAAATATTGCAAAAAGCAGACCATGATGTACGGCGACTCAAAATTAATCAACAGGCTTTACGTGAAAAACTAAAATTAATTCATATTGATCCTGAAAAATTAACCGAATCCACCATTACCCGTAAAACCTATTTATACTCACCCATCAACGGCTATGTTTCTCATGTATACGTCAATATCGGAAAATACGTAAACCCCACGGATGTATTGATTGAATTAATAAACCCTTCAGATATTCATTTGGGATTAAAAGTATTCGAAAAAGATATATCCAAATTAAAGATCGGTCAAAAAGTAATTGCGTATAGTAATCATTATCCGGACAAACAATATGAGTGCAGGATCATATTGATCAGTCAAAAAGTAAATGAGGATCATAGCATCGAAGTACATTGTCATTTTGATCAATACGATAAAAGCCTTTTACCGGGCATGTATATGAATGCCGACATTGATCTGAATAATATCGACGCGATGACTTTACCAGAAGAAGCAGTAGTTAGTTTTGAAGATAAAGATTATATTTTTATTCAGTCTGAAGACGGCAGGTATTTGATGAGGCCCGTATTCCCGGGACTTAGGGAAAATAAATTGATAGAAATCAAAAATGCGGAATCCTATCAAAATAATAAAATTGTAATCAAAGGATCCTATGGACTCCTTATGGCTTTAAAAAATAAAGATGTGGAATGACCTAATTATCTTTAGCTGAGAAGTCAATAATGTAATAAATGGATGAAAAATAGTTGATTGGTACTCTGCCTTCGCTGCCGTCCTTGGTTGGCTCGACGGTCAAATCAAACAAGGATTTGGATTCGGTTTACCAGGCAATATTATAATTGGATGTATCGGGTCTTTGATTGGAAAGTTGATATTTGGCTTTTCTCTTAGCCATAGGGTGGGAAGCGGACGATTGGGCAGTTTATTGACTGGAGTCATAGGCAAATGGATATGAATGTTTATTATTAGTTTTTTGAAAAAATCATAACAATCCATTTTTATTGGTCCGTCCTGAATGGGGATGCCATCAATCCTTCTTTATTGACCAGGTTTGGATTGATGGGGTTGTCTGCCCAGGCATATCGCACATATTTTGGGCTTGGTACTTCATCAGACCAGACAAAGATTTTATTGTTTTCGATTTGTGTCTTTGCCCAGACCCATTGTCTATCCTCTCCGGCAATAGCAAAATCAGAAAGTGGTTCCCCATCCTGGGTGGTAATTCCATTCCCTGCATGATCAAATTCAATGATGATTTTATTTTGAATGATGGTCTGCGATTTAAAAACAGGACCTGAATATTCAATGGGTTTTTTATAAATTATATTTTCAGCAGCCAACGCCAGTCGCTCAGCCACACTTTTTTTATTATCTGGATGTATATCATTCCATTCCCCCAAATCGATGGCTACAGCCATAGCCGTATTCGGAGTCTTGGAAGCTTTGAGCTGTGCATCCCTGAGTTTTGCCCAATCACTCTCCGAAGGCAGATAATTATAATCCATAAAATTTGGTAATTGTACAAATAAAAAGGGAAGGTTAGTATTATGAAAATTATCTCTAAGATTTTTTATCTGAGCGATTTGCAAAGCTTCGTATTCAGTCGCACGACTCGTATTGGATTCGCCCTGATACCAAAGAACTCCCTTTAGATTGAAATTTTCGTATGGGGCTACCATTGCATTGTATAAAGCTGTTGGTTGATTCTGTGCATTGAATCCCGGGGCCGATATAGAAGTACTTTGCCTTGGTCGATAGACCTCGCCCACTTTGTATTCCCAGGTCCCTTTGAGATCCATCGATTCTTTTCCACATTCCAATGCATACGGTTTGTCAGGGACAAAGCCACCCTTGCCAAAATTATTGGTCACTCTGACGACCAGCAGATTATCACCGGTTTTCATAATACCCGGTGGAATGCTATATCTTCTTTGAGGATATTGATAGGTCGTACATCCGATCCGTTGTCCATTGATATACAATTCATCTGCATCCACAATGCGGCCCAGATACAGTTTTGCCTGCTTATCAACAAAAGAAGGCGACAATGAAATATGTTTACGATACCATACGACTCCATTAAGGTCTTTGAGCCCTTGATCTTCCCAATAGCCCGGTATATTGATAGTATGCCAATGCTGACTCATGGATTCCGGCGAATACCATTTTTCTCCAAGACCTTTATCATTGGATTGCGTCCGAATGGTTTGGTTAGACCCGGCTCTGATTAGGTTGTTGATATAGGCAGTATCTTTATTTTTATTAATGATGGCCATTTGATTGGGCATGTTTTGAAATCCTGATTCAGACATCCAGGCTTCGATCGGTGTACCGCCTACACTTGCGTTGATTAAACCGATTGGTATTTTAAAGAGGTCATGTATCTGTTTGGCAAAAAAATAACCCACCGCTGTAAATCGACCTACATCTTTGGGATTGGCTGATTTCCATGGCAAAGGCTTTGGCATATCTGATTGCTTTCCAGTCAGGTTTGTCATGGGAGGTACGAAAACATGTCTGATATCCGGATCGTTTGCATTGGCAATATCACTCGCATAGGTGATATTATGAAGATCCATCTGATGCACCATATTAGATTGTCCGATACACAAATAAACATCTCCAAACAAAATCTGAGAGATCGTGATTTTATTGGTTTTTCCTTCGATCGTTAAGTTGTATGGACCTCCTGCATTCATAGCCGGGAGTATGACCTGCCAATTTCCCGCTTCATCAGCAACTGTTTTCGTCAGCTTATCATTGAATGTAATTTTAAGCTTTTCTTTACTTCCCGCTTTTCCCCAAAGCCGTTGTTCCATATCCCTCTGCAGGATCATAGAATCGCGCCATACTGTAGGCAATATTATTTGTGCTTGCATTCCAACCGTCACAAACAATATGCTCATGACCCATAAATGTATTTTCATCGTTAAATCTAAGTTTTGTTACTGTGAAGATTCAATAAAAATTTGAATTTCAAAAAAATGAATGCAT
>CALMKY010000377.1 GCA_937867195.1 uncultured Saprospiraceae bacterium
ATCGCAAAGAGATCAAAGCTTCCGGATTATTGTTTTATACTTTTGAATCGCCGGTATTTACAGCGAGTAAACGTATGATTCGATTGGAATAAATAGTTCGTATTTAGACGAAATAGATATGAAAAGAAAATTGCTCAGTCGTTAGAGATGATCTGACCCTTAGCTTTTTTTTTATAGCATAGATCTTTTTACCTGGATTCCGTTTTAATAAATTTACTTTCCTTTGAGTTTAATTGTATTATGGAAGCTGACAATTTAGCTTTTGATTACACTATTAAATAGACTCTAGGTTTACCCTAAATCCTGAGTACTCTTATTTCTTAACCAAAATCGTTTTAACTAATGCCTAAGGTAATTATTATAGGAGGGGGTGTGGCCGGACTCACTTCAGCCCATGAATTGATCGAGAGAGGGTTTGATGTTGAAGTATATGAAATCAAACCTCAACATCTGGGGGGAAAAGCCAGATCTGAATCCGTGCCCGCCACAGGTCCTAATTTCTTGCCGGGAGAACATGGTTTTAGGTTTTTTCCTGGTTTTTATCGACATATGACACATACACTCAAGAGAATACCTTTTGGCACAGGATATTGTATTGATAATCTAATCCCAACAGATAAAATAATGTTTGCAAGAGTTGGTTTGCCGCCGGTGATTGCTACTGCCAGGTTCCCGTTTTCGCCATCTGGACTTCAACTAGCTTTTGAAACAATTACCGGAGGAGTAGCAGCTACCGGTCTAACCAGTGCAGAAAAGCAATTCTTTGAAGAAAAAGTATTTCAATTATTTACCAGTTGCAAGCAGCGGTTTGATGAAGAATATGAAAACATAGGATGGTGGCAATTTATGGAAGCTGATTCTCAATCAGCGACTTTCAAGAAACTATTAGTAGATGGACTTACAAAGACGCTGGTTGCAGCTCAAGCTAGAACAATGAACACCCGCATCGGTGGTTCGATTTTTTTACAATTATTGTATTGCCTTGCAGACCCGGATTATCCGCCGAGTAGAGTATTGAATGGCCCCACAGATGATCAATGGTTAATACCCTGGACCACTCATCTGAAGGCCAAGGGTGTAAAATTCTTTTTAAACCAAGAAGCAACTGCTCTTAACCTAATCGGAAATAATATTAATTCTGTAGCGATCACGGATCATAACACATCTACCGTAAATCTCATTTCCGGTGACCAGTATTTATTAGCGTTGCCAGTCGAGAAAGCTAAAAATTTAATTACTGTACCAATTGTCACAGCGGATCAGTCTTTAAATGGAATCCATGCTCTGGCCAAGGATACCCGTTGGATGAACGGCATTCAATATTATCTCAATACGGATGTACGCATTAATAAAGGTCATGTAATTTTCATCGATTCTGCCTGGGCCATTACAGCAATATCACAAATTCAATACTGGCCGTCTTATCCCATAAACACAGCTTTTAACGGCAATGTCAGAGGTATTTTATCGGTGGATATTTCGGATTGGGAAACAACGATATTCAATGGTAAATTGGCAAAAGACTGTTCGGATAAAGAAATCGCTGAATGGACTTATAAACAGATACAAGATTCTCTGCTGGCCGAATTACCAAGCCCTGCATTTGATTTCAACGTGGTCGTAGAAAAGTATCATATCGGATCCAGTATAAGGCGTCCGGTATTAGGTCCATTGATAAACGACGAGCCACTGCTAGTCAATAAAAATTGTACCTCGAATCTTATTCCCAAATCATTTAGTAGCATACAAAACTTATTCTTAGCAGGCGATTATGTTAAAACCCATACCGGGCTTGCCTGTATGGAAACAGCAAATGAATCTGCCCGTCGTGCAGTTAATTGCATCATCGATGCGAGTGGGGTCCATAAACCGTATGCCAAGGTCTGGAAATTAAGGGAAATGCCCATAACGTATCTGTGCAAATGGTGGGATCTTCGTCGCTACCGCAGGGGCTTACCTTATTCATCGCATTACCCCTGGTGGTTCATTATCCTCAATTTCTTTTGGTTGATTCTTTGCACCATCCGATGGGTAATCGTTTATCTTTTCCATTTAGTTTTTGGTTATACTATTTGATTCTATTGAATAGAAAATGATAAATAAGTTATTCGTAATCTCATAAAAATTGAATTGAAATGAAGGAAAGCTTTAATATCCATTTGGAATCACTTCTGTCGTTTTTTATACCTTCGTTCAGTGGGGATGTAAGGAAATACAGGACTTTAATTTATGGAGCATGGATCACGATTGGGTTTATGTTATATTATATTTTGATCTCATGGATCATTGATTTTATGAAAGGAATGATCATTTGCTCGGTGGTCGGTCTTGTGCTGTTTACAATTCCGTTTTTGATAAGAAGAGGTATATCGTATCTGATACTGGGCAATTTATTTTCATGTACAGGTATTGCTGGCATTACATTATTATCCATTTATACAGGGGGTATCGATTCACCTATTTTACCGTGGATTGCTTTAGTGACCCTGGTGTCTTTGTTATTTGCTAATCGGGTATCTGCCTGGATTTGGGTGATTATTTCGATTGTAGTACTGCTCATCGTCCAACAGATGACCTATCTTGGTATGACTAAAAACCTTGATTACAATTCATCTTACCGACCGCTTTTGTTTGCCAATTCTTATTTAGGTCTTATTGCCAGTCTTTTTTTTCTGAGCGCGATCTATGACTTTGCCTTGGAAAAAGCGAATAGTAAACTAACAGAACAATCCAAAATGATTTTTGAAGAGAAAAATAAATCGGACCATTTATTACTCAATATATTACCGGAAGACATAGCTTCCGAATTAAAATCAAAGGGCTATTGTGAAGCGAGACAGTATGGTCCGGTTTCCATCCTTTTTACTGATTTTGTAGACTTTACAAAATACAGCGAAACGGTCACACCGAGCAACCTCATCAGTGAACTTCATCACTATTTTCAGTTTTTTGATGATATCATGGAAAAGTATGGAATGGAAAAGATTAAAACCATCGGAGATGCTTACATGGCAGTCTGTGGCCTGCCCAAATCAGATCCGCTGCATGCGCTTCATACAGTGAAAGCAGCTATCGAGATGCAGGAATATGTATACCATTGTTACGCGCAGTCTTCCATCGGTCAACCCATTGAATACAAGGCAGCCCGTTTCCAAATGAAGATCGGAATACACAGCGGCGATGTAATTGCCGGAATAGTAGGAACAAAAAAATTTGCATTCGATATTTGGGGCGATGCAGTCAATACGGCTGCGCGGGTTATGCAAAATACGCTTCCCAACACCATCAATCTAAGCCGGAATACATATGATCTGGTTAAAAATGAAATCAATTGTGTGGCAAGGGGCATTATTTCGGTAAAAAGTAAAGGACAAATGGAATTATTTTCTGTAGTAGGAGAATTAAAACCTAACCACAAAAGTGTAACTGAATCAAGTTTCATTGCAGCGGGAATGCCTGAACTGAAATAAATAAGATTGGAATATATTTAAATTCTTTTGTTTCGGCTATCATAATTAATAATATTCCATACAATCTTTAAATAGAAAGGATGTTTGACATCCCTAACCCAGACTCATGAGATAGGTATAATTTTGTAATTTGAAAAATTTATTTTTAGATTATTAAATGATCAATATGCAAAAGCTGATATGGGTATTCATGATATTAATTGGAATTATTTATAATCAATTTCACAAGTTGCACTATGATAAAATAAAATTTAATGTCATAGGGTTTTACACTGCTGAGTCGGACTTAGCTCATATTAGTTTTGTCAATGAAGCAATACCTTGGTTTAAGCAAGCTGCCCAAAAAAATAATTTTCGATTTGAGTCAACCAACCAATGGAAAAACTTAAACGAAGAATTCTTAAAAAACTACCAGGTTGTCGTTTTTCTGGATACGAGACCAGAAAATGATTCGCAAAGGATTGCGTTTCAGAATTATATGGATCATGGTGGTGCCTGGTTAGGATTTCATTTTGCTGGCTTTGCTTTGAATAAATCAAAGTATGAGCAAAACTGGCCCTGGTATCATGAGTCATTTCTTGGAGTGGGTCAATATAAAAGCAATACCTGGCGACCAACAACCTCGATTTTGAAAACTGAAAATATGGATCATCCGGTTTTAAACAATATACATCATACTTTTACCTCGGCTCCATCTGAATGGTACCGGTGGGAAAAGGATTTACGCCCATTATCCAATTTTAAAATATTATTATCCGTCGACTCCTCCAGCTTTCCTTTAGGTACAGGTCCCAAACCTTCAGAAATATGGCATTCAGGTTATTACCCAATTGCCTGGACCAATTCGAATTATAAAATGGTCTATTGCAATTTTGGTCATAACGATATGGATTATGAAGGCAAAACAAATAAAACATTATCGTCAACTTTCTCAAGTGATGAGCAAAATCAATTTATTTTGAATTGTCTTCTTTGGCTTGGTTCTTCCACACGAAGAGATAATTGATCATGACATTTTGTAAGATTTAGGGACGGATCAATTTCTTTTGCATTGTACGTCCAAGTTAATTATTGAATCCAATTAAAAAAAATGATAG
>CALMKY010000378.1 GCA_937867195.1 uncultured Saprospiraceae bacterium
AAACAATATAGAGCTTTATTCATTTTATAACAGAATTGCAATCCTTAATTATTTAGGTGATTCAGTCACGGGTATAAGTTTATAAATAAATCCAGGTTCCTCAACTCCAACATAAATAAACCCATCCGGTGCTTGTTCTACAAATCGCACCCGGCCTATGTTTTTCAATAATTGTTCTTGTTCACCCGGTTGATTACCCTCCAAATGTACACGATTGAGATATTTAAATCGAAGGGAGCCCATTAATATATCACCTTTCCAGGCCGGATATTTATTTCCTTTGACCACCGTAATGCCACTGGGCGCTATAGAAGGCACCCATTTCACTTTAGGTTGTTCCATTCCTTCTTTCGCAGTCAGTGGAGTGATGATTTTTCCATCGTAATTAATGCCATAGCTGATGACAGGCCATCCATAATTTTTAGCTTTTTCGATAATATTTAATTCATCACCGCCCCGGGGACCGTGCTCATGTTCCCATATGATCCCGGCCTCTTTGTCGATCTTCAAACCTTGAGGGTTGCGATGACCCATTGACCAAATAGTAGGTCTTGCACCGGGGGTATTTACAAATGGATTGTCTTTGGGTACTGAACCATCATCATTCATACGATGTATTTTACCAAAGTCTACATCCAGGCGTTGCGGGAATGAGTCAAGATGTTGAAATCTGTCTCCTACAGATAAAAATAAATAGCCTGCTTTATCAAATTCGATCCGGCTTCCGTAGTGGATGCGAGTATCGCGATAGGGCATACCGACCCATATATCTTTTGCATTGGTCAGTTCGTTGCCTTTGAGTACAGCCCTCATCAAGGCCGTGGTAGATAATTTTTTACCGGCGCTATCAATAAATTTTGAATAGGTCAGGTAAATCGTATTGTTCTTAGCGAAGTTTGGATGGGTCTCTACATCCAGCAAGCCGCCCTGACCTTCTACCAACACGGGTGGGGCCCCTTTGATCTCGGATTGTACTCCTTTGCTATTGCGATACAGATGGCCATCCCGATCAGTGTACAGGAGGTCACCATTGGGTAAGAACGCTATACCCCATGGATTGTGCAGGCCTTTGGCAACGGTGTCAAGTTTTACGGTCATCTGATTGCTTGCAAACAGATTCGTTTTATTAATATCTGCAAAATCAAATTTCTTACGGTTCTCGATTGCAACGGTGAGATATTCAGCAAGACCTGCTATTTCTTCTTTCTTTAATTGTTTACCCCATTCCGGCATCAGCCCGGTAAATCCCGATGCAATGCTCATAGATAATGAATCCTTCGTAGATCCATGTTTCCATTGCCGATCGACGAATACATTTGCATCATCACCATGACAGGGAGTGCAATTCTTTTTAAAGATTCCTTCTGCGGTGGTGATGTCCACGGGAGTGATCCCGGACATCGAATCATTGGTTTTGTGATCATTATTTTTACATAAACTGATCAACAAAGAAAAAATCAGGACGGTAATAATATTTTTAGACATACAGGTTATCGGATTGTAATTTTTTTCGATTATTTAATTTCCAGCGTAACAATGGATTTTGTGGGTACGGTACACATCAAAAGGTTCGATTCTTTTTTGGCTCCGGTGAAAGGCTTGATGACGACTTTGTTTTTATTATTAAAATCATTGTAATCAGTATAATTATCAGAAGTAAGGATGGTACCGGATACTGTATTACCATTGATATCCTGTAAAGAAATACTGACAGGATAAGAATTTTTTGGATCGATGTTCACTAAGGAGATATGTGTAACCCCATCTTTATCTTTTGATGCCGAAAGATTGATGGCAGGTACGGATTTACCATCTACCGTATAGTCGGGTGAAACAAAATTAACGGGTAAATATTGAGCATCCTGGTGAACTTTATACATATCAAATACATGATAGGTAGGGGTCAGTAACATTTCAGCACCTTTCGTTAAAATAACCGCTTGCAATACATTGACTGTTTGGGCCAGACAAGCCATCCGAACACGATCACTGTGATTATTAAAGATATTGAGCGTCATACCAGCTAACAGTGCATCCCGGAGACTGTTTTGCTGATATAGAAATCCCGGATTGGTACCCGGTTCGACATCGGTCCATACACCCCATTCATCCACTACCAAAGCCACTTTCTTTTCAGGATCATATTTGTCCATGATGGTCGAATGTTTGGTGACGAGTTCATTCATAAACCATCCATTTTTCAAAGTAGTGAAATATTCCATCTCGCTAAATGAACTGGCGGATCCTTTTTTTGCCCAGGATCCTGAAGGTATAGAATAATGATGAAGGGTAGTGCCCCACATCTGTCTCGGACCGACATTTTTCATTAAAGTTTCTGTCCAGTTATAATCTGCCACATTAGCTCCTGATGCGATGCGATTGATTTGTGCACCAGGATAATTTCTAACATAGGTGGCATATCGTTTGTATTGATCGGCATAAAAATCAGCTGTCATATTTCCTCCACATCCCCAGGTTTCATTGCCGACTCCCCACCATTTTACTTTATATGCATCAGGGTGACCATTTTGTTTACGCAAGTCAGATAGGGTAGTGCCACCCGGGTGATTAAGATATTCCACCCAGTTAGACATTTCTTGTACCGTGCCGCTACCAACATTGCCCGCGATATAAGGTTCAGCCCCTATTAAATCACATAATTGTAAAAATTCTTCAGTGCCGAAACTATTGTCTTCGATGACATTTCCCCAATGTGTATTAACCGTTTTGGTCCGGCCAGCCCTGGGGCCAATACCATCTCTCCAATGGTATTCATCGGCATAGCATCCTCCGGGCCATCGAAGGTTGGGTATTTTTATTTTTTTGAGAGCATCGACAATATCAAGCCGGATGCGATCTTTTTTAGCAACTTTCATAGTATCGCTTACCCAATAGCCATCGTAGACACATCGTCCTAAATGTTCAGAGAAATGTCCATAAATATGCTTACTGATCGTATGGGTAGGAAAGGAACCGTCAATATTGATTTTGACGGGATTTTGAGCTTTTAAACTCAAAGTCGATGATATCCACCAGAGTATGGGGAAGATTAGTTTTATTTTCATATTAAAGCGTCGCAATATAGTAAGGTAAGATGAAATGGAATAGCATTGTGATTGAATTTGCAGGTTGATTGTTTTTAAATATAAGAAACCTGATTTTCAGGACTGAAACTCTCCCATTCTTTATTATTTTCGCACACAAAATAAATAGCTCGGATAGATCGTAAAATTAAAGTATAATGTCGAATTTACAAATGCAACAAAGGACACTCACCAAATCATTTATTTCTGAAGATTTTTTATTAAGATCAGATGCTGCAAAGATCTTATATCATGATTATGCCAAAGAGATGCCCATCGTCGATTATCATTGCCATTTGCCGCAGGATCTCATAGCCTCTGACTATGTCTTTAGAGATTTGACCGAAATCTGGTTAAAAGGGGACCATTATAAATGGAGGGCCTTAAGGGCACTTGGAGTCAATGAAAAGTATATAACCGGAGATGCATCTTCTAAAGAAAAATTTGATCAATGGGCATCAGTCGTTCCCCATACCATGCGCAATCCCCTGTATCACTGGACTCATATGGAGTTGAAAAATCCGTTTGGTATCGATGTCTTGCTCAATGAAAAATCGGCAGACTATGTGTACCATACCGCCAATGAACTGTTGCCCAGCTTAAGTACACGAACGATACTGAATAAATTTAAAGTAAAAGTAGTCGGCACCACGGATGATCCGTGTGATAATTTAGCCGATCACCAGAAAATCCATCATGAAAATATTGGAGTCAGAGTGGTACCTACGTTCAGACCAGATCAATTAATGAATATTGATCAACCGGAGGTTTTTAAAAGCTACCTCGACCGACTCAGGAGTGTATCGGGCTATGATATCAATTCATGGGATTCGCTGATCAAAGCCATTCAGAAGCGACATGATCATTTTGACTCCCATGGTTGCCGTACTTCAGATCATGGGCAAACTTATTTATATGCCGAGGATTATACTGAGAGTGAAGTAAAATCTATTTTCAATAAATCGTTATTGGGCATCGCTTTAACTATTGAGGAAGCGAATCAGTATAAAGCTGCTATTCAATATGAATTGGCGGTTATGGATTGGCAATCGGGATGGGTACAACAATTTCACCTTGGTGCCATTCGAAACAATAATACGCGGTTATTAACTACCCTCGGCCGGGATATCGGGGTAGACAGCATAGGTGATTATCCTCAGATAGAAGCCATGTCAGCATTCTTTGATCGACTGGACAAGGATAACAAATTAGCCAAGACCATTGTGTACAACCTCAATCCCGGTCACAATGCTTCTTTTGCCACTATGATGGGTAATTTTCAGGATGGCACCATAAGAGGTAAAATGCAATTTGGCAGCGGTTGGTGGTTTTTGGATCAAAAAGACGGAATGACCGACCAGATCAATACCTTATCTAACATGGGTATCTTGTCTACTTTCGTTGGCATGATTACTGATTCAAGGTCATTCTTATCATTTCCCAGACATGATTATTTCAGGAGAATACTATGCAATCTATTGGGCAATGATATTGTCAATGGAGAAATACCCGGTGATATTCCTTTTTTAGGCAAGATGGTACAGGATATTTGTTTTAATAATGCAAAGGAATATTTTGGTTGGTAATCGAATAGATTAAATTGTCATTTATTATAAACAGAATACAATAAACAATAAAATGAAAAAAATAGTAACGCTAGGTGAAATCATGCTAAGGCTATCAACTCCTGATTTTAAAAGATTTGTTCAGTCCGATACATTTGACGTGACCTATGGTGGAGGAGAGGCCAATGTAGCTGCAGCATTGTGTAATTATGGACTCAAAGGTACTTTTGTAACCAAAGTGCCCGATAACCCAATTGGGCAATCTGCTATTAATCACCTGCGCAGATATGGTGTCGATACATCGCATATTGTCAAGGGAGGTGATCGCCTCGGGATCTACTTTTTAGAGACGGGTGCCAGTATGCGAGCATCGCAGGTAGTCTATGACCGTGCAGGAGCTTCCATCTCTGAAGCAAAAGCCGCCGATTTTGATTTTGATAAAATATTGGAGGGTGCTGATTGGTTTCATACCACCGGTATTACCCCGGCATTAAGCGATAGTGCTATTGAATTGACAGAGGTAGCCTTAAAAGCGGCGCGTGCCAAAGGGATTACCACGAGCATTGATCTCAACTACCGTAAAAAATTGTGGACTAAAGAAAAAGCCCGTCAGGTAATGACCAAGCTTTGTCAATACGTAGATGTATGCATTGGCAATGAAGAAGATGCTGATACGACCCTGGGATTTAAAGCATCCAATACCGATGTCACCAAAGGCGAACTCAATCTCGATGGCTACAAAGAGGTATTTATGCAAATGAAAGATAAGTTTGGATTTAAATTTATTGCTTCGTCCCTCAGGGAAAGCCACAGTGCCAGTGATAATGGTTGGAGTGCATTGGTGTATGACGGTCATGATTTTTACCATACCCGCAGCTATGAAGTGCGCATTGTCGATCGGGTGGGAAGTGGAGATTCATTTGCAAGTGGATTGATTTACGGATTGATTACCGGCATGAGCATGAAAGATGCAGCTGAGTTTGGAGTGGCCGCCAGTGCCTTGAAGCATACGATCCCGGGCGATATGAATCATGCGACCCTTAAAGAAGTACAGGAACTCATGAAAGGAGATGGCAGTGGCCGCGTGCAACGTTAGAATGTATCACGTGCAACGTACAATTTATTATAGATTATTAAATTTCAAAGTAGAAAATGATCATTGATACCATAGAAAACGCTGATAAATATTATTCAGTACATCCTTTATTCGAACAAGCATTTAACTACATCCATTCGACCGATTTGTTGAATGCTGAGATAGGAAAATTTCAAGTTTCAGAAGGATTGCTTGCATTGTATACAGATAATCCAGGCAAAACAAAAGAGCAAAGTCTTGAAAAATTTGAATGTCATAATAAAAACATCGATATCCAGGTTTGCATCCGGGGACATGAAACCATCGGTTGGAAACCGCGGGCAAACTGCACGAATCCAAAAGGAGAGTATTCACAAGAGAAAGATGTATTGTTTTATGATTGTTCTCCGGATATGTATTTTCAATTACAAGATGGTCAGTTCGCTATCTTTTTCCCGGAAGATGTACATGCGCCCATGATCGGCAATGATATGATTAAAAAGCTAGTCATGAAAGTTAAGATATAGCACGAAGCAAACACTCCACCAATTTTCCAATTCATCACCTCAACATTTTAATAATGTCCAATATTAAAAAAATAACAGAAGCCATTAAATCGCAAGGCATACTTCCTCTTTATTTCAATGCGGATGCTGACGTAAGCAAAGAAATCCTCAAAGCCGTCTACCGTGCCGGTATCCGGGCCATAGAATATACCAATCGGGGAGAGGCTGCTTTCAACAATTTTAAACAATTGATTGCATTACGGGATTCAGAGATGCACGATATGTTGTTGGGTATTGGTACTATTAAAGATCTCCAGACCGCACAAGCGTATGCAGACGCCAAAGCTGACTTTATGGTTTCCCCGGGTTGGGTATCCGAAGTAGCTGTTTTTTGCAATGCAAAAGATATTTTCTATGCTCCCGGGTGTATGACTCCTACCGAAATCATTGCGGCCGAAAATGGTGGAATTGGATTTATAAAATTGTTTCCGGGTAATATGCTGGGTCCTGAGTTTTTAACTTCAATCAAAGAAATCTTTCCCAAACTCTTATTTATGCCCACCGGAGGAGTCGATACCACTAAGGAAAGCATTGAATCATGGTTTAAAGCCGGGGTGTGTGCAGTCGGGATGGGTTCAAAGCTCATTTCAAAAAAATTGATGGAAACGAAAGACTACACGGCGATCGAAAACGAAACCCGTAAAGTGATGGCCATCCTGCAAGAGATCAAAGGCTAATTTTTTTCACTATGAAAATTGTTTGTTTTGGAGAAATCATGTTGAGATTGACTCCGCATGTATTTCAAAAAATCGAACAAGCCAAGTCTTTCCTTCATGATTATGGAGGATCCGAATCCAATGTATCGGTTACCCTTGCACAATTAGGGGCTGAGGTATATTATGTGACTAGGGTGCCGGATAATCCATTCGGGCAATCTGCATTGAATAGCCTAGCACAATTTGGTGTCGATACCGGCAGATCCGTGAAGGGCGGGGGTCGGTTAGGGATTTATTTTGTTGAACTTGGATCTGGTCGCCGGAATTCTAAAGTGATTTACGATCGTAGCCATAGTGGAATGCATTCATTAAAGCCCGGTATGATTGACTGGAAAACAGTATTGAAAGATACTGACTGGTTTCATTGGTCCGGGATTACACCCTCATTGAGTATGGAGGCAGCCTCTGCCACCGAAGAAGCTTTGTCTGTCGCCAGTGAATTAAAATTAAAAATATCCTGTGACCTTAATTATAGATCCAAATTATGGCAATATGGTGTCAAACCCTTTGAGGTCATGCCGCGACTCATCGAATATTGCGATGTCCTGTTTGGTGACCTGGATGTCATGGATGTTTATTTTGGTATTCAATCACAAAGCATGGAAATCGATGTAATGAATTTACAAAAGAGATTTCCCAAATTATCTTATATAGCTTTGTCCGATCGGGAAGGATTGTCCGCCACTCATAATACGTATCAGGGATTTTTATTTCATAATGGGAAATCATATATCTCTAAAAAATATGATATGCCGGATATGATTGATCGAATTGGTTCGGGAGATGCATTTGCCGGCGGCTTGATTTATCAATTGGCGTATACTCAAAACAAACTGGATTACGCAATAGACTATGCGACTGCCACATCCGTGTACAAACATTATGTGCCTGGCGATATGAATTGTATTACCAAAGACGATGTAGAATCCCTGATGAAAGGCGGCAGCGGAGCAAAAGTGAAACGATAGTCCACTATCCAAATGTTTCACTGAGCGCATCATTCACTTTGCTAAATCCCATCACCTTAATTTTGAATTTAGACTTAGCTATATTTTTCATATTGTTTTGGGGAATCATGATCTTTATAAATCCCAGTCGTTCTGCCTCCTGAATTCTTTGTTCGATTCTGGATACTGCGCGAATCTCCCCGCTCAATCCTATTTCTCCGGCAAATGCTACATTTTTCGGAATGGGTATATCCTGTAATGATGAGACGATGGCTATGATGACTGCCAGATCCAGCGCCGGATCCGATATTTTTAAACCGCCGGCTATATTCAGAAATACATCGTAGACTGCAAATTTGAATCCTGATCTTTTTTCTAATACGGCCAGCAACATGCTCAATCGACGTAAATCATAGGTAGTAACAGACCGTTGAGCCGTACCGTAAGCCGAAGTACTTACCAAGGCTTGGACTTCTAATAATACAGGTCTTAATCCTTCCATGGTAGCACATACGGCACTGCCACTTAAGTTTTCTTCGGTCTGAGACAATAATAATTCGGAAGGATTGGTGATTTGCCGTAAACCATTGGATTGCATTTCATAGATACCCATTTCATCTGTGGAGCCAAAACGATTTTTTCTTGTGCGTACGATTCGGTAAGCATGCAATGCATCGCCCTCAAATTGCAATACGACGTCGACGATATGTTCTAATACTTTTGGCCCTGCTATGAGTCCTTCTTTATTGATATGACCTATAATGATGAAGGGAGTTCCTGAAGACTTAGCAAACTGCTGTATTTCCGAAGTACATTCTCTGACCTGAGTCACACTACCATGGATCGAATCCAGTGAGGCCAATGAAAGTGTTTGGATAGAATCTATGATGACTAAATCAGGCTTTAGTAAATTTACCT
>CALMKY010000379.1 GCA_937867195.1 uncultured Saprospiraceae bacterium
GTGGCACACTGGTCTGGGCATGATTATTTACCATAATACCTGAACGTGTATCGAAAGTTACACCTATATTTTCAAGTCCTAAACCCTCAACATTTGGACTACGTCCTACTGCTACTAGGACCTCGTCTGATTCAATTATTTTTTCTTCTCCTGCAGCATAATGATTGTGCTCATCACCCATGCTAAACAAATGGCGCTTGTCATATTTTACAAAGCTTCCATCAGGGTTCATCCACAACAAACGGTTGTAATAATGACCGTTTTCTTCACAAATAAAACTCCCGGCAACAACACAGTTTTTTTTCTTTGCTGCTTCTTTCATCCAGGTTACGGTTTCACCTTTCATTGTTTCTGCAAGCTTTTCAGGTTTCATGCTAAATCCTGTGCTAAACATTTCCGGAAGTACAATTAAATCCGTTGTCTCTTTTATATCACTTATTTTTTTTTGGGAAGCCTACGATTCAATATCCTATTTCGATGCCGTAAAACGCACGATGTCGCTTTACAGCATTACCTGGAACCAGGACTTTCTACTGTATACGACCATTGTAATTTTGATTTTAGGTGCGTTCATGGTATTGGTTGGATATAAATCAGCTTTCGGAGCATTTCTATTATTGTTGTATTGGGTGCCCGTTACTTTTATGGTGTATTCGTTCTGGAATGATCCGGTAAGTGAAAGAAGGATCACTTCTATTTTATTTATGAAAAATGTGGCCATTATCGGAGGTTTGCTGATCATATTGGCCAGAGGTTCAGGCAGATTTAGTATAAAGAGAATGATCAAAGCAAGTAAGCCGCCAAAGGCAAAATGGGATTGAGGTATCTTCGATTGGTAAATCATTCAGGTCAAGTTCTTAAAACGTCTCAACAGATATTTTTTTCAGAATTTGTCCAAATCTTGGAATGATCCATCAAAATAATTCCATTCCATTTAGGTTGTGCATTAAAATTATGAATTATCATTTCATCCTATTCTGCAGAGGCTTATATTTACCAATTATAAAATCAAAAAACGTATTATATCATGGCGGCCTATAATTTAAATATCAATGGTCAGTCAATGACCGTCGAAGTAGCAGAAGATACTCCGTTGCTTTGGGTATTGCGTGACCATCTCAACCTGACAGGCACTAAATATGGATGCGGTATTGCGGCTTGTGGAGCCTGTACCGTACACATTAACGGTGATGCCATCCGTTCGTGTGTTTATCCGATATCGGCTGTCGGCGATTCCAAAGTGGTCACGATTGAAGGACTTTCTAAAAATGGAGACCATCCATTACAAAAAGCATGGGACGAAATCGATGTGCCTCAATGTGGATATTGCCAGGCAGGTCAAATCATGGGTGCAGCTGCTCTGCTGAGCAAAAAGCCACATCCGACGGATAAAGAAATCAGTGACACCATGAACAATCATATCTGTCGATGTGGTACCTATCATCGGATCAGGGATGCTGTCAGGCTGGCATCAAAATCTATAAAATAATTTTTGATTCAATCTCCTAATTATTCAATCATGAAAATATCAACTAAAAATAAATCGGCAAACCGGAGGAAATTTTTAAAATTAACCGCTTTAGCTACAGGCGGTTTATTTATCAATTTTAACCTGATGGCAAAAGGAAGCAGTGCCAAAATAAAAGTAAGTGCGGGGGATGCTGATAGTGTGAATTTTAATTCTTATTTGTCCATTTTACCGGATGGTACCTGTACAATTTTATCTCCGAATCCTGAAGTAGGACAAGGCATTAAGACCGCTTTCCCAATGATCGTAGCTGAGGAATTGGATATGGATTGGTCAAAAATTAAAGTATTGCAGGCACCGCTGGATACTAAAAAATTTGAAAGACAGGTAGCCGGAGGAAGCAGAAGTATTCCACATTCATGGACCCGATTAAGGGTAGCAGGATCTACTGCCCGTAATATGATCATGCAAGCGGCTGCTAAGACATGGGGAGTACCTTTTGACGAATTAACCACAGCGAATGGAATGGTTTATCACAAAGCATCCAATAATTCAGATCATTATGGTGTCTTTGCATCATTGGCTTCCACGATGTCTGCCCCAAAAGAAATTAAAGTAAAAGATCC
>CALMKY010000380.1 GCA_937867195.1 uncultured Saprospiraceae bacterium
AAACAATTCTTATTCACCGGACTTCTGTTAGGAATTCTTCTGATCGCTTGTCAAAAACAGGAATTACTCCAACCCGTAACATCGCAGAATCCGGTCTTTAATGCAAAAGATCCAAATACCTCCGGTACACCTTCGACCAATGGCCTAGGTTCTTTGTCGTATGGTGATACCATTTTTTACTTGTCTGCCACCGGTACCAACATTATCAGCCCAGTCAATTTTACCGGATTTGGTAAAGGTGAATTCAAAGGATTTCCAGGTGGTTTAGAAATTGATAGTCTTACTGGGGCTATCAATATATCAGAAAGTGAGACCGGCTTGCGATACAAAGTAATGTTCTTGCCATTTAAATCAAAAGATACCATCATCACGAAGATCGTATTGTCCGGAATCAATTTCTATGATCATATATTCCATTTTTCTAAAGGTGACACAGTTGCAAATTCTATTTACAATGCGAGTGGTATCGCATTTGTACCAGGCCAGTTTGGAGTAGGCACAGGATGTTCCTTTGATGATGGCGGAGGTTGTAAAGCACAGGGTGTGATCATTTCCAATTTTGACGGAAGCATTAATCTGGCTCAAACCCTAAGAGCCGGTGCTATTCCACAACTTAATAACTCAGTAGGGGAATTTTTATACAATTATAAAATGGATGATAAAAGCGGTCTGGCAACGAATCATCTAAAGGTTAAAATCTATTTTTATCAAACGGAACATGACATTCCCAGTTATTTATGGGATATCCTGCTCAAAGAAAGACAAGGTGTGATTATTCCTGCTTTAGCCAGTTCAGGATTTAGAGCCAAAACCCAAACGGCCAGACCTCCATGTCTTATCATTGTTATGAATTAATTCATATGGATTCCTACCTTTGGATCTGAAGTTATTTTTAAGCAAGGTGAGGAATATAGTTACGGTTGTTTTACTGCTGGGTTTAATACTGCAGTTGAATAGTCAATCGCTGCAAGCAAATTTAACTGTAGCACAATATTATTCATCCATTCAGCGAATGGAAAAATTGCAAAAAGATGCACAAAACCCCAATTTTAATACAGATATAGAATCTAGAAAATATCAATCCATTCTCAAGGATCTTAGTCTGATAAACCACCAGATGATCAATGACTCGATGCAGATCGATGTCCTGGTCAGGAAAGCCTATATCTACAATTATTTTGACAGTCTCGATCATGCATTCATGGCCTATCAGCAAGCTTTTCGTTTAAATGATACTGAAAAGCGTGTACCGGATTCAATTTTATTTCTTCCGAAAATATTTGCGGGATCTATCTGTTATCGGACACACCGTTTGGATTCTGCCATTTTATTTTTCAAACAAGCTGAAGATATTTTGGATCGATACCCACACCCATTGGAAGGGAGCGAACGGCTATACAACTGGCTTGGAGGAATCTTATATGAGTCCGGTAATTACAACCAGGCTAAAAATTATTTTCAAAAAGCAAATTCATTGCTAAAAAAATCCGATCAATACTATGGCGATCTGTTTGTGCGATATCAATCCAATATAGCCAGTTGTCTGACAAAAACCGAAAAGTATGTGGAAGCAGATACGATATACAATAAACTTTTGGGCATGTCACTCAATTCCAATGAGATTAAAGTAAATAAAGGATATGTAAACCTTAAATTAGGGAAGCCCCTTGTAGCTCTGGACTATTTGCGAAAAGTAAAGTTTTCAAACGAATTGGATATTGCGGTTTACAATCATATGGCCAATGCATTTATCAGTTTGGAACAGTACGATTCAGCAAAAGTCTACATCAATAAAGCGTTGCAAATCAATACTGTTTTCAACCAAATGAGAAAAACCGTTCGGCATGGCCTGACAATCCAATTGCAGGCAGAAGTGGCGGAACATGAACAAAAATTCAACGAAGCCATCCACTGGTATCATGCTGCTTTGCAGGAGATCTATCCGGCGTTTGATAGCATCAATGTATATCAGAATCCTGGTACGTTCAGTGGAGTTTTATCCTATATTGAATTGTTCAATGTTTTAAAAGCAAAAGGAAATTGTCTGAATAACTGGTACCAGCAGTCAAATGATTTTTCAAAATTAGCTGCAGGAATCGATGCTTACCGATCGGCCTTTGCGTTAGCCAATCATGTTGAAAGATTGTATGAAAACGATGAAGCACGTTTGTTCTTAAATAAAATAAAATATGCCATACACGATATCCCCATCCGAATGTGTATGAAAGCTTATGATGTCACACATTTAAAAAAGTACGTTGAACTTGCTTATTATTTTGATCAACTCAATAAAGCAAGTATTTTATCCCTGAATGTAAATGAAAACACGCTTTTGCGTAAAATAAATGGTAACCACGAGGTTCTTGATAAAATATCGTCATTAAAGGAAAATATAGCCCGATCTTCAATACTTGCAATCAAATCCAATAATACCGGCCAAATCGTGACACTCAATGAATCGATCAGAGATGATCAGATTGAATTAGGTAAGCTGCAATCTTCTTTAGACTCGATTCCGGAGTTTCATAATAAGAGATTTACCAACTCTCGACCCGAGACCAGACAGCTACAACAGAATCTTTCAAATCACAACGCGGTGATCTCTTACCACCTGGATCCTAATGAACTGGTCATCTTATGCATAAAAGCAGATCGTATTGAAGCGGTCAGGAACGATATTGATTCGGTGTTTTACAAGCAAGTGTATGCGCTTAAAAAAGAATTGTTCTTATTTGACGATTTGAAAAAATATAATGGAAATGCTTCTGCCAATACATTATATAACTATCTTATAAAACCCATTGAATTATACTTGGCGAATATCCATAGCCTGATAATTATCCCCGATGATGAAATCAATAATTTGCCATTCGAAGCGCTCGTTGACAACAAAGGAAACTACCTGATTGAAAGATACGATGTAATTTATCAATACGCAGCCAATTTATTGATGAACCGGGGAGATCTACACGTGAGCAAGCCGAATGTATTGGGATTTGCTCCTTTTGCCGATCGTAGCGGTCAATCATTTGATAAACTGGAATATTCCAGAGATGAAATGAATTTTAATGATGGCACCAAACTATTAAATGAGGACGCTACCAAAACCCATTTATTGTATCATCTCAAACATCATAATGTAATACACCTGGCGACGCATACCATCATCAACGATACCCTACCGGAAAACTCATACATCATAGGATATAAACCCCAGGCCACACAGGATACAGCCAATATCTATCTGGCTGAAATCTACCCATTGAATCTGGAACATAGCAGACTGGTTATTTTGAGTTCCTGCGAAACGGGTAGTGGCAAGCTGACCCGCGGTGAAGGGCTGATGAGTGTATCCCGCGCATTTGCCTATGCTGGCTGTCCTAATATTATTTCATCTTTATGGAAGGCTAATGACAAATCCACTTCCTGGATTATAGCTCGTTTTTATGATTATTTAAATCAGGGAAATACATTATCTGTAGCTTTGCGAAGAGCGAAATTGGATTATATCCATTCCCCCGATATCGATTACCGGTATAAATCGCCTGATTATTGGGCTCACCTGGTCCTGACAGGAATTCCGGAAAAAGAGCCTGCTCCTATTCCAATCATTTTAAGTCTTGCAATTTTAGGCTTTTTGATCATTTTGTATTTTGTATTTAAAATACGGAAATAGTAAAATAATTCTTAGTTCCAATGATCTAAAGTCTTATTAAATTCCGACTTTATACCTGTTCATTACATATTCATATGTTCAAAACAAAATCGATTTTTTTGAATTATTAAATGCTCAGGGCAAAATGGAGTAAGCCAAAAATCCAGTATTAAAGAGTAGGCGATAATTTTCTTACTATGAGTTTAAATGCTTTATTACGAGCGCTGATCATCATTATTGTTATCATCGGCGGCACAATCATGATTATTATTTGGAGAATTCCTATACCGGATCCACCCCCATGCATTGTCTGCGGCAGAGTCCCGTTGAATCTATTGGGATGGGCCGAAGTTATATTGGGTGTTGCTAGCTATATTGTCGCTAATAAGACATTCAATAACAACCGAAAACTCTCATAATATAAAGCTGATCATTGCTAGGATGGTCAGCTTTTTTTGATTTTATTCTGTTTTTGATTTTATACGTTGTTCAATTTGTAATAATAAATTTTCCATAACTTTCTTTACTTCTTTCATTGATTGGATACCGTCTCTGCCAAGAATGAGACTGTCATTGGTTTGCTTGAGGCTCCAGTCTTTTTTAAAATCATAGGTTGATAATAATTGTAAAAAAGTCTGGAAGAAAGGAGTTTCATAAAAACTTGACTTTGCATTGTTTAGAAAATAACATCTTAGTTTATTATTCTTAAATAGGATTCTTTCAATGCCGAGTTTTTTAGCTGTCCATCGGATTCTCAATCCTTCAAATAATTCCAGTACAGGATGGGGAAGTGGAGCGCCAAACCGATCTTTAAGCTTTTCTCCAAAGGAATATATAGCATCTTCGTCCGTCAATGCATCCAATTCAGTATACAACGAAAGTCTTTCCTGTGTACTTTGAATGTAGCTATCCGGAATCAGAAGTTCTATATCTGAATCAATCGTGCAGTCTTTGACAAACTCTTTCTTGCGGGCATTTTCTTCTTTAAAAACATCTTTAAAATCTTCTTCTTTCAATTCCTGGATCGCCTCGTCCAATATCTTTTGATAAGTATCAAAACCGATGTCGGATATAAAACCACTTTGTTCGCCACCCAACAAATTACCGGCACCCCGAATATCCAGATCACGCATGGCCACAAAAAATCCACTGCCCAGATCGGATAGCTCTTCGATCGTCTTTAGTCTTAACCTCGCTTCATTGGTTAATGTAGAAGCCGGCGGTGCAATCAGATAGCAAAATGCTTTTTTATTTGACCTTCCTACGCGGCCTCGCAATTGATGAATATCGCTCAATCCAAATTGATGCGCATTGTGCAAAAACAAGGTATTGGCATTTGGAATATCAAGTCCCATCTCAATAATATTGGTGCTCACCAGTACGTCGTATTTGCGATCAATAAAATCCAATAAAGTCTGCTCCAACCTTTTAGGATCCATTTGGCCATAAGCCATCGCGATTTCCAAGGTGGGACAGAGCTCTCGTAACATTTCCGTGAGTTCAGGAAGTGAGGCAACACGATTGTGCACAAAAAAACATTGACCACCCCGATTGATTTCATAGAAAATAGCATCCCGAATCGTTGTTTCATCAAACGTGATTCGCTCCGTATGGATAGGTTGACGGTTAGAAGGAGGCGTACGCATGACCGACATATCCCGTGCAGATAATAGCGAAAACTGTAAGGTCCGCGGAATGGGTGTTGCCGTTAAGGTCAGCGTATCCACATTGACTTTTCTTTTGCGAAGTTTTTCTTTTGCTGCAACTCCAAACTTTTGTTCTTCATCGATGATCAATAAACCCAGGTCCTTAAATTGAATTTCATCGTTGAGCAGGGCATGTGTACCAATCAAAATTTCGACGTTGCCTTGTTTTACTTTTTCGATGGTTTCCTTTTTTTCTTTTGTGGATTTAAACCGATTGATATAATCGACATTGACTTTGAATTCTTTGAGTCGTTCACTGAACGTCTTATAATGTTGTAATGCGAGGATAGTCGTGGGCACCATAATGACGGCTTGCTTTCCATCGAGTATACATTTA
>CALMKY010000381.1 GCA_937867195.1 uncultured Saprospiraceae bacterium
CCCGCCATTGAAATCAATCGGTTATTTTCAATGATGGGCATAGGATTCGATGCCATTAAAATACTCGCCTGGGTGATCGCTGTGGTATCCGGATTGAGCATATTTATTTCATTGTATAATTCATTGAAAGAAAGAAAACATGAACTCGCGCTGATGCGGGTCATGGGCGCACGGCCAGGTACTTTATTTACCCTGATTGTTCTCGAAGGATTCAGCATAGCAGTGATTGGTTACATCCTGGGTATCCTGACGAGTCACCTATTACTTGCATCCGGATCCAATGCGATCTTCCACGCATACAAATACAAAATTGACGCATGGCATTTTATAAAAGACGAAGGCTATTTATTCATCGGAGCTTTATTCATAGGTTTGATAGCTGCCATTCTACCGGCAATACAAGCTTACAGAACCAATATTGCAAGGCATTTATAATAATCGCATCGATACTATTTGCGCTTTATACCAAAACTAAGACAGCGTTGTTTTTACCTCCCCCATGAAAAACCTGAATTCAGGTTTCAGTTATCGGCCAACCATTAGGAACCTCTACGATAGGCAGAAGCCACACCTATTTATTTTCATCTTTCGGATTTTCATCTTTATCCTTCTTCTTGCCAAAAATACTTTCGATCAACTTGCCTAATCCTGTTTTCTCTTTTTTGTTACGATCCCGTTTGCGCATATTAATATTGGTAACTGTATCGATCTTATGTCTTGATACATTGGTTGCTTTAAGGGTATCGGTATCGGAGTCATCCGTTATGTTCTCATCGTCATCCTCATTGGCAGTGAACCCATTATTACCGGGCGCATGATCGAGAAAATACGGGCAACCCATCATCGTGGTAGCGGTGTCACTGATTCCGGGAAATCCACCTCCCTGGAATTTCTTGAGGCTTTTATCGGCATTCATTTTATGATAAAATGTGCCTACAATCGGCAAAGCCATATAAGATCCCTGGCCCATATCAAGCGATCTAAACCGGATCTGTGGCATTTCTCCTCCTACCCATGCTCCTACTGTTAATTTAGGAGTAAAAGACATAAGCCAACCATCGCTTTGATTTTGAGTAGTACCGGTTTTAGCAGCTACTTCTGAGCCTATTGTGTATTGGCCTGTCAATGAATGAGCTGTACCATGCAAGGCAACCGATTTAAGCATTTGCGTCATCAGAGTAGCCTTCAGCGGGTCGAGAATTACCTGGGGAGCCGACAGTTGCTTTTCAAAATCAATCAAAACATCACCCCTGTTATTTTCAATTCGTTTGATATAATATAATTCTTGTTTTTTCCCCTGATTGGCAAAAACACTGAATGCCTGTACCATTTCAAGCAATGAAATATCAGCCGTACCCAATGCAAGCGATGGTACTGCCTGCAAATCAGATTGAATTCCAAGTTTTTTTGCCAGGCTGACTACATTGCCCGCTCCTATCTGGATGATTGCGTCGACAGCGGCACAGTTGACTGAATTGACCAAAGTACCTTCCATGGAATAATAGCCCCCGTATTTCCCATCGCTGTTATGAGGCTCCCAATTTTCGTACTGTGTAAATATGATATGATCATTTGCAAAATAATCACACGGGGTCAGGCCTTGTTGTAAACCTGCGGCCATCACGATGGGTTTGAATGTAGATCCTACCTGTCGCTTTGCTCTTACATGATCGTATTTGAAATGAGAATAGTCGATACCCCCTACCCAGGCTTTGATTTTACCTGATTTTTGCTCTACCGCCAGCAATCCTGCGTTCAGCATTCGCAAATAATACCGTAACGAATCGTAAGGGGTAATCATGGTATCCAGTATACCTTTATGCGTAAACAACGAGATAGGAAGCTTTTGTTTGAAAGCAGATTCTATTTGTGCCTCGCTGCTCCCCGACTTTTTCATAGCAATGTATCGATCGGTTCTGGGTATCAGATCTGATAAAAAGGAATTTTCTTCCCAAGGGTCTTTATTTTTCCAATGCTTTTGAAAATCATCCTGAAGCTTGACCATCCGATCATGGACTGCTGCTTCAGCATACTTTTGCATCGTACCATCGAGGGTGGTATAGATCTTTAAACCATCGGTATATAAATTATATGGTTTGCCGTCTGCCCGGGTGTAATCTTTAAGTAACTTGGAAATATCCAGCCTGATTTGCTCACGGATATACGTCGCGATTCCATCAGTATGTCCTTCTTTGTTGTAATTTAATTTAATGGGTAATTTACTGAGGGAGTCAAACTCATGCTGGGTCAGGTACTGGTTGCGTACCATTTGTTTGAGGACAATATTGCGACGATCGGCGGCCCTATCTTCATTGCGTAAAGGACTGTAGACTCCGGTTGCTTTGAGCATGCCTACCAGGACCGCTGCATTTTCAATATTGATATCATCCGGTTCCTGGTTAAATAATTGTTTGCAGGCTACATCGATGCCAAACATATTATTTCCAAAAGAAACTGTGTTGAGATACCAGGTCAAGATCTCTTCTTTGGTATAGATTCGCTCCAATCTCCTGGCCATCATCATTTCCTTGACCTTATGAATGGGCATTGCAAAAATGGAAGTGGATTTACGGGGAAATAAATTTTTTGCCAGTTGTTGGGATAGGGTCGATCCACCGCCCGAAGATTCGTCAGATAATAAAATGGATTTAAAAAACACCCTGCCCCAGCTGCGTAGATCGATCCCCTTATGCTGGTAAAATCGTTGATCTTCAGTAGCAATCAGGGCTTTGATGATATTGGGTGAAATCGACTTGTAATTTACATTCGTGCGATTCTCAATGAAATATTTACCGATCGTCTTTCCATTATCATCAATCAATACAGAGGATATTGGATTTTTAATGCTTTTAATTAAAACGACCGAGGGAATTTTACCAAATAATCCAAGTCTGACCAACAAAGACATAAGGAAAACAAAACTAAGAATGGCGACCACGCATAAAGAGGCCATCTTGGCTAATTTTAATTTAAAATCCGGCTCATTGAAAGCAGATGAAAAATAGACCTTGATGTATGATGGAATTTGGATAATCATTTAGAATCGATCAATCTGGTTAATTCATGAAACGAATCAGTCATTAAAGAAACGCACCTTTCACCCGCAGGTCTTTTCTAACGCAAAGAAAGCAATTATTGTGCGTTAAAATGGTAAATGTATTTTAAATAAAATCTTAAGGTTGACACAAAACAAGTTTATGCCAGTATTTCTTCCAATATCAAAGGAGAATCCAAGCCACTGAAGTGATCAAGATGAAGTTTAAAATAATCAACCATACCATATAATAATTTTTTCCGTACAGTGCGATCTCCTTCGAATCGATAATCTGTAATCTCCAAATCGGCAGAGAGAATCTCTCTCAGCAGCCGGGTAGTATCTTCCATTAAATATTCACGATGAAAAGGCGCAGCAGGCAGGAACCTGCCTTCCCGTAAATCAAAATGGATCAGGTTTTCATCCCCCGATAATAATGGTTGAATTCCGAGAAATTTGGTCAGTCCAATCGTAAACAGCAACGGCACCCATTTCGAATGTTCCAAAGGCTGATCCAATTGAATAAGGTTTTGCTTGATCCAATCATACATTTCACCATCGGATTCATGACCCAAAATGCTCTTTCTTACTAATTCCAGCATGTAGACTCCGATCGCCGTTCGATGTATTTCAAATGGAAGCATGGAATAGATATAGGAGTACTTCGCTTCCCTGATGCGGTACATCGAACCATGATCTTTAAAATAATACGTTAGTTCGAGCTGATTCATGATTTGAAACAATCCTGCTTTTCCGCTTGAATTACTGACGCCTCCCATGATAAATGATTGCATACCATGATCACGAGTAAGAATATGTGAGATGATGCTCGTCTCACCGTATTTGAGTGTACGGATCACGATGCCTTCTGTATGGACCAGCGTTGACAATTTACAAATGTAATGTGATATTAAATAAAATTACAATATGTTTTCAGCAAAAATCAGTACCTCAGTTTAGTTAACTTTCGTCATATTTGCCGATAGATTTTAAATTATATCATATGTCTACATTAAATCTTTACTTGACCTTTACCGATGAAGCCGAAGCTGCATTTAATTTTTATAAATCTGTTTTGGG
>CALMKY010000382.1 GCA_937867195.1 uncultured Saprospiraceae bacterium
TGGCGCAATCAAAAGCGCCATGGAAAGGCAGCGTGAGAAAGGCCAAAAGGGCATCTCCCAGATCCACCTGCGTTTCCTCAATCCGCTGCCGCCGGACTTGGGTGATATCCTCAAGCGATTCAAGCACATTCTCGTGCCCGAAATGAACATGGGCCAGCTTTCGACGCTGATTCGCGCCAAGTACGTACTGCCCGCCAAGCCGTTGAACAAAATCAAAGGACAACCATTTACATCGGTTGCAGAAAATTGGTAGACATAATCGCCTGCCTGGGTGGGTCTATCTTCAACGCTGAAACCAGATCCAGACAGACTGCTATTGTTTACAGTCCATTTTATATTGGTCACATTTGCAGAAACACCGGTTGCAGTAACGGTTACCTTTGTGCCTTCATAAACTTGATTGGCTGGAGATAGGTTGAGCTTGAGATTATTGGAAGGGCATGTGACGATCAATGTAAACAGATAACCCCATTGACATCCATTTCTGTCCGTGACGGTTGCTTCTACGGTATGATTTCCAGGAGTCGCTTTGGATAATAAACCGGTTAATTGACCTGCTGCGACAGTTTTACCATCAATCGACCAATTGACGGCTTTAAATCCTTGAGTATTTAAGAGTGAAATACTGATATCATTACCTGCAATAAACGGAGGAGCCGGATTAGTTCCTATGCCGACCGGAGGTTTTTGAAATACATCCGCTTTAATCATAGTTTCAGCATCACAACCATCCTTTTTAGCTTGTACCTTGTACATCTGAGGTCCGTTGACCTTAATCTTTGGATTGGGGCATTTTTCACAACTAATCAATCCATCCTGTGGTGTCCATTTAAAATCTTTATAAACTGAACTATCCTGATTAAAATTAATTTGAACGGTAGTACCCGGACAGACCGTTGTATCGACGGGTCCCACGGGTATGGATGGCTCCACAACTTTAATATAAACACTATCGATATGGCGGCAAGCATGGTTTTCAGTTAACCGGGAGTACCAATGAGTCATTGTTGCCATCAGGACTGCGTTAAATGTGTCTATCGGTGTCTGGAAGCCATCAGCCGGTGACCAGTGTGGGCTTATGGCAGGAAACAAATCCTTGGGGTGTCCACGACTGACGAAAAATATACTGTCGCCTTTACAATACTTATCTTTTTTAGGTATCACCTGAATTTTGGTTTCTCTTAATGAATCGATGATCACCATGACGGTATCTGCCGCCGCACACACGCCGCTGCTTACATTGACGATGATTTGCTTTGATTTAATGGGTACGACTCTGATCGAAGTTTTGTTGAGGACCCGGATATTACTGTCAATCGGGGACCATCCCACATTAGCTGAAGCGGGAACCACATTGGCTAATAATAAAATAGAATCCGGGAAACATAGGAAAGCAGTATCCTTTGTATTCAAGGTCACCCCAATGGGTAGACTGATTACTTGAAAAGTGTCTCGTTCGAAACAGTTATTCATGGAACCTGTAAATATTACCTGGGTCGTGCGAATAGGATTGATTCGATAGGTGCCGGTCTCCTTCGTGATGCTTACCACATCATTCGGTGTAAAGGAAATATTTGCACCTAGCGCCTGATTTATATGTAGGTTGAAAGGCGCATTGCTGCATTGTGTAAACGTATCCTGAACAAATGCAAATTGAAGAATATGGTCGTTGATGGTAAGTAACAGGGTGTCCGAATTCATCGGGTTGATGGCTCTTATAATGATGGTCTCAGGGCCTTCATCTATTTTGTCATTAAAAACAGACAGATCAAACAATTTTACCGAATCCCCGATATTAAAGACAATGGAATCCGTAAGGTTGGTGACATAATCTATCGTATTGGTGGCTGTACCTCCCAATGTGATTTTATAGGTACTTGCAATTTTTGCTTTTGAATCAAGTGCGAATTGGATTTTCTCATTATTCACTAAAGCACAATTTTCATTGATCGCTTTGGCACCGCTTTGCAGCGAAACCTTTACTTTTTGTGCTTGGCTATCCAGACTACATACTATAAGAGCTAAAAGAAGTAATAATTTTAACTGTTTCATTAATTCGATTTGATAATCAAATGTACAGAATTTATAACGAAAAAATGAGACGGCTTGGTTTGAGAAACGACT
>CALMKY010000383.1 GCA_937867195.1 uncultured Saprospiraceae bacterium
ATTCATCTTTCGGAATCGACTTGCCATATCACACCTAAAACCATCAATTCCGAACGTCTCAATCCACCATTTCATCGCTTCAATCATAGACAATCTCATTTCATGATTCTGGTAATTCAGATCGATTACATCTTCCCAACCATTCCGCTCACAAAACTGGCCTGCGTGATTCTTGATGAAAAAGTCAGGATTGGATCTTGTCCACGTATGATCCCAACCCGTATGATTTGCCACCCAATCAATCATTACTTTTAAACCCAACCGATGCGCTTCGATGACCAAGTCTTTAAAATCTGTAATAGTACCAAATTCCGGATTGATCGAGTAATAATCCGAAGCAGCATAATAACTTCCAAGAGTACCTTTTCTCCCCTTGAGAGATATAGGAGTCAGGGGCATAAACCAAAGAATTCCGATACCCATCTCCTTTAATCTCCCCAGATGCAATTGAAATGCCTTCAATGTACCGGCCTCCGTATATTGTCGTACATTGACTTCATAGATAGCACTGCCTCCTATTGACAAAAATGGTTTCATGATCACTGGATTGAAGGAAACTTAGAATTTTAAATAAAAGTCAGATGTCAGTTCTTTGTATTGATCCGTAAACAACTGATGTTCATCCTGGATAATCAATTCATCTGTCAGGAGAATATTGGGTGTGCGCTCAAAATGTATCATGATCCTCTCGACCGGTTTACCCGGAGTTGATTTTACTTCGGTGATCCTGGAAGGATATAATCGGTAGGATTCCGAAATTTCAATAAATCGCAAGCCCTGCAAATACGGCAGAATGATAGCAAGACTTCCGTCTTCTGCCAAAAGTTTATTGACTGCCACCAATAAGTCTCCATGAGGAAGTTTGATCGTATGTCTTGCTTCGTTTTTATCATCATGCGGGGATAACATACCTCCATTGAAAAAAGGTGGATTGCTGATAATTAAATCAAACTTATCTCTGCTATCCCGCGCAAAATCCTGAATGGAGGCCAAGTGAAGCTGCGTCTTATGGTGCCAGCCACTCAATAAAAAATTCTGGCCAGCTTGTTCGATGGCTTCCGGAGCAATATCAATAGCATGTACTTTAGCTTCTTCGTGCATTTTTTGAGCCAGCATGAGCGCAATCAATCCTGAACCAGTGCCAATGTCCAACGCTTTGCGCTTATTTTGTACATCCACCCAGGCGCCGATCAAAACACCATCTGTCCCGACTTTCATAGGCACTTTATCCTGGTGCACAATAAATCGCTTAAATTGAAATGGTTGTGAATCCTTCATTCGTATATAATAAATGCAAATATCAAGATATATGTCATGAATCTAAATATATTTGAAACAAAATAATCAGCCCATCTTGTCATCTACGAGATTCGAGCCACTTGCTTTGACGGAAGATTTCAGAAATTGTTTGATTTTACTCGAACAAACCAATGATTCTTATTTTATTACTGGAAAAGCCGGCACGGGGAAATCTACTTTATTGCAATTATTTAAAGATACATCGAGGAAAAGAATCGCGGCAGTGGCACCCACGGGGATTGCTGCTTTAAATGTAAGAGGTCAGACCATTCACTCTTTTTTCAATTTTCCACCCAACCCATTAACAAAAAATCAAATTCACCGTGTACCTAATTATCGATTGTACGAACGGCTCGAAACATTGATCATAGACGAAATTTCAATGGTGCGGGCAGATCTGCTAGATCAAATAGATTATTTTCTCCGCATCAATAGAGCCAAGAATGAACCTTTTGGAGGCGTACAAATGGTATTCTTTGGAGATCTGTATCAATTGCCTCCGGTCCAATCCAGTATTTCTGAAAAGCAAATGATCCAGGAATTGTATGAAACGCCCTATTTCTACAGTGCTAAAGTCTTTGGAAATGATTTTGACATAAAAATGATCGAATTGCATCATGTCTACCGGCAGGACGAATATCATTTTATTCAGCTATTAGACAGGTTGCGCACCCGCCAATTTGATTACGATGACCTCGATGACATCAATCAACGAGCCCATACCCACACCCTGACAAATGATCAAATTATCACGTTATCAACGACCAATGCCATTGCCGAAAATATAAACGCCGGAAGACTTCAAATGCTCGATACACCCATCCATACCTACCCCGCAGAGGTCGAAGGTGAATTTAATCGCCATAGTTTCCCTACTGATCAACTCCTGGTTTTAAAAGTGGGTGCTCAAGTCATGTTTGTACGCAATGATCCTGCAAAAGAATTTGTCAATGGGTCCATTGGTATCGTCGTTGAACTTCATTCCAATCTTATCAAGGTGGACATCGATCGATTTGGCAAAACCAAAACCATTGAGCTCGTACCATTTGAATGGCAGATCCTTAAGTATAAGCTCAATCCTGAAAAAGAATTAGAGACTGAAGTCATTGGCATTTTCAGGCAATTCCCGATTAAACTGGCCTGGGCCATCACGATTCACAAAAGCCAGGGTAAAACTTTCGACCGTATCAATATTGATTTAGGAAAAGGCGCCTTCGAATTTGGTCAAACCTATGTGGCCCTGTCGCGTTGTCGTACACTGGAGGGTGTGGTTCTAAGCCGGCCCCTTCGACCCAGTGATATCCTCGTGGATGAAAGAATTAATGAGTTTTACGATCAGCACAAAAAAGTAAAACTGAATTCGTTTAAACCTTGGCTCGGTTAGTAATTTGCCCTTATCAAGTATCCAGGCCATTCTATACCCACTAACATTCTGTGAAACTGATTCGGCTGAATTCTTACCATTGTGTCTCAGCATAAATGCGTAGGGTCATTTCTTTTTTTCTGAATAATTCTTAGCTTTGATCAGATCAAAATCATTCCATCATGACACAGAAAATAAAAGCAAAAGCTTCATCGAAAAAACAGATTGGCCAAATGAAAAATTTTTTTATCGTCACGGGAGTGATCGTGATTATTTTGTTTTTATTGATCTACCTAATTTTCCAAAGCACCTAACGGATCTTGTCCACATTACAATTTGTATTCTGCCTGCATTCATTGATCAATAATTATATAATTTTTTTGCTGCCTTTTCATATTTATCCCCTTCGCTCCATTTAGGCAGTTCTTTTTTATTCGCCACATTATATGCAGCCAGGGTAAATGCTTTGCAAAATCTCAACAGGTAATTGAAATTGATGCTTTCCGGATTATCACTTACCTGATGATAGTATTTATAAATTTCCGAATCAAATGACTTAAATCCTGATGAAAAAGTAGGGGAAGGAATTCCAAGCATTGCAAAAGATACATTGTCGGATCTATCAAATAAGCCTTGTTCAGGGGCAGGGTCGGCATAGGTCTGCAGTCCAAAGGTTTTACAGGCATGAGTGATTTCATCTTCCGCACCGACCCTATGCAAACCTAGAATGGACACGATCGTGGTATCATTATATCCCGCACCATCGGTATTGAGATCAAACTTTACCTGATTCCAGGGTAATACGGGGTTAGCTGCCAAAAATCTGGAACCTACCAATCCCATTTCTTCGCCATTGACTGCGGCAATCAGGATGGATCGGTCCGGTATACATTTGTTTAACATGCGGGCCGCTACTAACAGACTGGTTACTCCCCATGCATTATCTCTTGCCCCATTCCAGATAGAATCATTGGCATCTTTCACATTGTGATTAACTCCGATATGGTCCAGGTGTGCTGTTAATAAAATATACTGATCCATTATTTTCCTTCCTGGAATCATGCCGATAACATTCATTGCATCAAAATTTCTAGAACCATCCCGGGAATGCATGGGAACTACCTGAAAATAGTCTTTCATTCCGGGTACTGGAATTAAACCGGCTTTTTTAAATTCGTTAGCAATATATTCCGCAGCCAGAGTATTCCCGGGTTCCCCTGGTTTACGGCCTTTGAGTGCATCCGAAGCCAGGTACATCATATCCTGATAGACCATTTCATGCTGAATGGTTTTATTGATCTTCCGTACGATTTTTTGTGCTGTTGCGGGTATTGTCAATAAAATATCAATCATTAAAATCGATATACAATTCATTATTTTTCTACTATTCATATGCCTATTTTTGCAGCGTTAAAAATAAGAATACAATCATGGATTCAGGAAAATTATTAGGTATTGGTAGCCGGGTCAAGCATCCTGCTTATGGAGACGGAGTGGTCATCCAATTGCATGCGATTGCGTACGACGTATGTTTTATGCATTACGGTATCAAAAGCGTAGGCAAAGAATATTCCGGCTGGGATATCATCGACCGGGTAGAACCCGAAGAATCCATTAGTTATACCGCGGCTGAAAAATCTTTAATCAAAATTCTGAATCATTGGTCTGATATTGGCCAAAAAACAGAAATCGGTGATCGATGGGATCAGGGAACCATGATCTTAAAACCGAGTGATTCTACTTTGAAGCCAAAGGAAATACCCATCGAACAATTTTTTCACAAGATTGTTATGCTTCGTGATCGCTTAAGAGTTATGGAACAAAAAATAAACGGCCATCCGAAAATGACAGATGCTGAAAAAGTAGAAATGCAACAGTACATTACCCGTATCTATGGTACCCTGACCACATTCAATGTATTGTTTAAATATAAGGAAGATAATTTTATAGGTGAAAAATCTGAATCGTGAAATCAATCAAATTAATAGTCTTTCTATGGATGATCATTCTTATTTCATCCTGTATCAGGCCAACCAATCCATATGCGTCGTTAGCGCCCGGTATCTGGCGCGGAGCGTTGGATATTTCCGGCAGCTCCAAACCTTCACTGAAAGATGAAATAAAACGATACGAAAAAGATAAAACAAGACCAATCTATGATCCAGAGGATGAATTGCCCTTCCTATTCGAAGTGCAATACGATAGTCTTCATAAAAACAAACCATTCATCGAAATCATCAATGGCGATGAACGAATCAGGCTGGATGATGTAAGAATCGGTAAAAACAGAAAAACAGCTGAAGATACCATCTACATTGACTTCCCGATTTTTGACTCCTATATTAATGGCATTTTCAGAGAAGGCATTATCCAGGGTGATTGGACCGTACGCAACAAAATAGATTACACCATTCCGTTTTCAGCTCACTATGGCAAAGAAAACAGATTTAATGTAGACATGATTCCTTCAACCTTAAATCTCAATGGGAACTGGGAATGTAATTTTGATTATGATAAAACATCTGCCTATAAAGCGGTAGGAGAATTTAAACAAAACGGCAATAAGCTAACCGGTACGTTCAGGACAGAAACCGGCGATTACCGGTACCTCGACGGAATCACCGTCGGAGACAAAATGTATTTGTCTACGTTTGATGGCTCCCATGCATACCTGTTTTTCGCCAAACAAATAGGGGACACTTTGTTTGGCACTTATAAATCAGGACATAAGAGTGTCGAGCTCTGGACAGGGGTTAAAAACAATGATTTTGATCTTAGACCCGCTGCATCGTTGACCAAATCAACATCGGATAAAGCAATTGATTTTAGCTTTTTAGATTCTAATGGAAAATTGAAAAAACTATCCGAATACGGTAATAAGCCTAAGATCCTTCAAATCATGGGAACCTGGTGCCCGAATTGCTATGATGAATCCAAATATATAAAGACATACCTTCAGGATCATCCGGGACTGGGAGTAGAAGTCATCGCGTTGGCTTGTGAGCGATATCGTGATACGGTTCGCGCCTTGCAGGCAATCGCTAACTTTAAGAAAAATATGGACCTACCTTACGATGTATTGCTGGCATCCAATACGAATAAAAAAGAAATCAATACGCATAAACTGACTTTTATCGATACCGTGATGTCCTACCCGACCACCCTATTTCTGGATAAAAACAATATCATCAAACAAATCAATACGGGTATTGATGGCCCGGCCACAAGTAAATGGGAACTTTTTAAAGAAAATTTTGATAAAGCTGTCAAAGTAATTTCAAAGTAATTTTTTAATATACATTTGACAGACAGACCATTATGAGATAGCACATCATAAATTGTAATGAATAACTATATGCTGTAACCGATACCCATCTTCCCGGTGTGGAGCAAAAAATCATTCCTAAGATCTAATATCTTATATTCGCCATTAGGAATAAAACTAAAAACATGTTAGTACTCATCACAGGAGCTACCTCTGGTATTGGTAAAGCGACCGCTACAGAATTTGCCGCAAACGGCCATGATATCATTTTATGTGGCCGCAGGGAAGATCGTCTGTCTGAATTATCCGGTGAACTTTCATCTAAATACAATATCAAAACTTATACGCTTGCATTTGATATTCAAAGTTATGCAGATACTGAAAAAGCCTTCCATTCACTACCGGATCCATTTAAAAGTATCGATGTATTACTAAATAATGCAGGTCTTGCCAGCGGACTTGATTTCATTCATGAAGGAGATCTTCAGGATTGGGAAAGGATGATCGATACCAATATCAAAGGATTGCTGTATATCACTCGCCTGGTAAGTCCCGGTATGGTGGAAAGAAAACAGGGTCATATCATCAATATCTGCTCTACGGCAGGCAAAGAACCTTATCCTAAAGGGAATGTCTATTGTGCTACCAAAGCAGCCGTCGACATGCTTACAAAAAATATGAGGATCGATCTGTATACCCATGGTATCAGAGTATCTCAGGTTGCCCCGGGAGCTGTGGAAGAAACAGAGTTTGCCCGGGTGAGATTCCATGGAGATACAGAAAAGGCAAAGATTTATAATGAATTTAATCCGCTCAAGTCAAAAGATGTAGCGGAAGTGATCTATTTCATTGCAAGCCGGCCACCTCATGTATGCATTCAAGATGTATTGATGATGGGCACTCAGCAAGCAGGGGCTAATTTCTTTGATAAGACAGGCAGAAAGTATGATGGAGCCGGCTCTTAAAAATGATTTTTCCGTCAGAAAAAACGTACAATTAAAATCCAATTTTAAACCTCACATTCACCCTTCTCGAAGTAAGATAATTGGGGATAGCATACTGCACATTATAAATCGACTTGATCCAGGTATTGGATGCTACATTTTGCACCTGCAGTAAATTGTAAATCTCGACACTCAACCAGGCATTCTCTGCAAATCGAAATAGATTATTAGGATGTCTGGACAATGACTTTTTATCCCACAAAGCATATGAAAATCCAAGATCCACCCGATGGTATGCCTGGTATCGGTATGTGTTACGATATACTATATTATTACCGGGAATGCCAAATGGTTGACCGGTGCCCAGCGTAAAACCA
>CALMKY010000384.1 GCA_937867195.1 uncultured Saprospiraceae bacterium
ATGATGTCTTGATAATCATCCATTGCAACGGGCTGCCAATGCCAATCCAGCTTGAGCTTTTCAAATACCCGGGTATATTCAGCGATGCTTTGTGAAAAGTCATAATAATACTTTAATTGCTCATCGTCTGTTTTAAGATACGGTGCCAGGACCCAGACCTTGATTTTGCGATTGCCCGTGAGGTGTTTAAATCTACGTAAAGATTTCATGCATGAATACTTAAGTGAACCAATTAAACCAACTCAGCGACTGATTTGAGTTGTGACTGAATAAATTTAGATGTATCGTATTGAGCCATGACTTCAGGGTCTAGATGCGCAGCTCCTTGAATATATCCATGACAATTATGACTGCCACACGTACAATCAAACGGTTGGGTCATATTCCATTCTGTAGATGGATAAAAATAAGTCATTTGCTCCCCGGTCCGAATATCGCGTACACAGACCAGTTCATAAGTATCTACATTAAACCATACATTCGGATTGCAACCATGATTGATAGCTGCCAGAAACTCAGGATCCAAAACGATGTGACGGTCAGCACCCGTCTGAACGGTTAGATAAGTTGGATAGTTTTGTACCTGTTTAGGTCCAAAAGTATAAACGATTTCGCCTTTTTTAATATCGCGCGTTGCGATGAATGACCGTTGCTTGGTAGCATGATCAAAATAGATATCTCCTGAACCATGACGGCTTAGGAGCTCCAGGTTGGTTGATTTGCCTTTCATATAAAATGTTTGATGTTTCCTTATTTGATGTATAACCAACCAAAAGGTTTAATAATTCCATGGATAAAATAATCAATGGTTTTATAAAATCACAAAATGAAAGTGGATAAGATGCTATGCGATCAGGTATCAAAAAAAGAGTGGTTGGTTAATAATTGCCTTTGATTGTTTGTTTAACGATATAAAACTAAATACAATATCAATATAAACCAAACAATTGATAAAAAAATTTCAATTTTTTTTTTTATAATGCATTCAATGAAGATAACTTAAAACATTCTTTAATGATGATAGAATACCATACGACGAAATGAATGAACAATACACTCAGTATGTTTTTCATTGGAGAAAACGATCGTTCATGTTACAACATCATCGTACATCCTTTATTGAAAAGCGTCATTGAATTGATTGAATTGATTGCTTATCTGGATGATGATCCTTGCTTCTTCTATCGTTTTTGCAGCGTATAAGTTTTTCAAAAGTTGATTTTGCCCAACATACCATTCCTGTAATGGTATCACAGCCTTAGGATCTAACTTAGAACTATTGATTAGCTTTTCGTTTTGATCATTGAGATTCAGTGCTAAAGCTATATACTCAATATCATTTTTTATAATATACTCATCTAAGATTCTTTTGCTTGAATCCATATGTATTTTCATTTCCGGATTCATCAACCATTTTTGAGTTGATGGATGACGGGAGTGATCCTTGCATCCGATTTGAATGAGGATGATCGCTACCCATACCAGGTTGTACAGGACATACCTATTTTTCATACTTTTTGACAAGATAAGCATTTGACATTCATCCGCCGCATCGTCAGGTCAAAAGATCCCTCTTCATTCCTATACAGGCTATCATCAATAAAACTGTAAAAAAATATAGTCTGTATTAACTTTTATTACTTTTGGGCCACAAAGGATTATGAAATCAAAGAATTTTATCAGTTTGACATTGGCTTTTGCTTTTCTTTTCATGGCATTGACGGGTATTATGATGTACATCAAGCAAAAAACACATGAAATCGAAATCACGCATACCATTTTCGGTTTGACGTTTATAGGATTTGCCATTTTCCATTTGATCAATAACTGGAGCTCGATCAAAGGCTATAGTTATGATAAACTCAAAACCAAATGGAATAAAGAATTATTATTGGGTGCCGGCATTGCTGTTTTATTATTGGCCGGAGGCCTGACCGGTATCTTAGAACCCATCGCTGAAGCAGGAAGGGCATTTGCACCCAAGCGACCTCGCATGGAAAGCATCACTTTTCATAAGATTAAAACAAACGAAGATCGTTCCGGGACTAGCCTGTCTGTACAAGTAGAATTGGATCGAAAAGCGTTCTTACCGATTCTCGCCGTGTGGACCGAAGACAGTGCCGGTGTATTTGTTGATAATCTTTTCGTACCCTCCAAAGTGGCCATACCCGAAGAACCAGGCGATATCAACGATGTAGAGATGCATCCCTTCGATACAAAATCATTATCTACCTGGTCCGCTGTATCCAAAGATCAAACTTCCAACTTTCCTAATGAAAGTCCTCGCATGAGTTTTATATTGAATACCAGATCAAAAGCAAAAAACCCGTTTAAAGTATGCATCGAGACAAAATCAGGTGCAACCGACCGGGTATACAAAACAGCTGTCATTGGAAATGAACCCGGGATTTATAAATTAGTTCCTATGGAAGGTGAATTAGTGGTAAAAATAATTATTGAGAAAGACTGATTCATTCCAAACCATCTGTTGAACCAACGATACAACGCCTGAAGATTTTTATTTGATAATCAATAATAAGGTGCCGGCTAAAATCAAAGCAGTTGCAATTAACAATTTGGGTGTAATGGTTTCATTTAATAAATACCATGACAAAATAAATGTAACCACGATGCTTCCTTTATCAATGATCGATAAGACCGATACATTGGCAGTACGCATGGCTTTAAAAAAACTGATCCAATAAATGCCGGTCGTCAATCCGGCAGCAGAAAACCACAACCATGCCCGTGTCGGTACCGCTTTGTATCCTTTAAGTCCACCCGTTGCAACGGCAACAAAGCAAACAATAAAAAATAAAACACCGGTACGAATGACCAGAGCCAGGCTTTCGTTAGCATCTTTCATACCCATTTTTGCAAATACAAGCGAAATACCGCCTGTAAGCATTGCCAACAAAGAATAAAATACCCAGGATTGCATAGGATCTTGTTGATTAGAATATGCAAAAGTATCAATTATTCAGAGGATGCATATCATCCTATGTGTTTAGCTCAGTTCCGGCTACGTAAAATTATTTCCCGCTAAGTTCTTTAGAAAACGCTTCACAGGCTTTGTCGATATTGACCACAAAGCATTTAGTAAAATTGGTCAGCTTACCAATCAAAACCAAGAATTGAATCATCGAAAATTTCATAATCGATTGTTTGAATTTGTTACAGAAATAAAACGGGTGAGCTAAAACCCAATCCATTAACCCAGATTAAGAAATCGCGTTAAAATCTGCCACCAAACCAACTCCACAGAATAGGATCATACCCCTTATGAGTTTAATTCGATTTGTCCTGAAGGCTTGTGTTGTCCTTTCTTCGGAATCCACTGTTTAGAATTGAGATTCTATAAATGAATTATCTTTCGTGTCAGGGATAAGGGATGCTAACAGGGTCGCAGGTTGGTCAAATAAAAGAAATTCCAGAATATGATAACCATCATTCTTAGTGGCGGTAAAAGCAGTCGAATGGGTAAGGATAAGGGATTAACTATTTATCACCAAAAGCCATTGGTATCCTACGCGATCGATCAATCGCAGAGGACAGGTATGGAGCCCTTTATCTACATTAATATAGAATATCTAAATCTTTACAGTCAGTTTATACCTTCTGGCCGAATACTATATGACGATCCCAATTCATCGGTTGAAGGTCCTCTCAAAGGGATCGTATCTGCCATCACAAAATTTCCGGGCCATGATTTTTTGTTTTTGAGTGTCTAAAGCAAAATCCATTCAGCGGATCACCAAGCTGATACCATTAAATAAACAGGCAGCTATTATACATCAGATGGATTATTTCAACCGGATATATTTCTCAATATTGATTCGATCGATTTTAAGTGAATCTATTTTCTCCACACCACGTTGTATCAGCGTATCACCCCGGATGGCCACTTTAAAACTAAAGTCATTACCTTCCCATTGACGATCGCTGCAATACTCAAGATGTTCGGTGTAATCATCACCCTTCAATTCATAACGTCCCCCTCCGGAGCTAAACACCTTATTACTATCCAGTCCCTTGGCCAAATCATGCAATAGAAATGCAAAATGATCCTGGTTGATCATTTTGATGAATGACTTACCTTGAGTGTAATCTGTAACGGCAGAATCTCCCTTTTCTATCAGCGTGCCATTCAGCAATTTCCAGGTACCCATGACCGGAGAGTATTTGACCGATGTGCTATTGACCGATGGATTACACGAAATGATGAAGGCAAATAAGATACCTGCGCATGCATATGGATAAGCTTTCATACAACAAGATTAGGAAAATAATTTCTCATTCCCGATCAATGTTTGATAAACTTTCCGATGCCCTGATTGGTACTGATGAAATACATTCCATTTGCCAATCGACTGACATCGATGGTATTTGAATTACCCAGCATCATACATTCTCCGGCAATATTCAAAATCCTCCATGCTTTTACATTGGGTACTGTTAATGTCCCGGAGACAGGATTGGGATATAATCTGATTGGCATAATTGATTTTATTTCGTCTACTGTGGGGGTAACCGTAGCACAAAGATTTTCTATAAACAGTATAATTTGATTATTGATATCTGCTTTGACCATATGCTCCGAGTTCGTGGCGGCCATTTCCTGGATTACATCGTCTTGCTGTTGTGAAGTAAGAGAACGAATAACGGGGAATTTGCCCGGAGTTACGCCGACGGCCTGTTTTAGTTTACCCGAGGTACTGACCATATAATTATTTTGATCCAGTCCACCATTCGATTTTATTTCATTAAAAATGGATTTGGACAGCACCTCACTGATCAAATT
>CALMKY010000385.1 GCA_937867195.1 uncultured Saprospiraceae bacterium
AAGATCGGATAAGTACGTACAAAAAACAAAATCAGAAATGGACCTGGCCACTCCGATGATTTTACCATTTTCCCGTGCTGTAATAATCAAATTGGCATGATATAACATTTTCTGCAAACGATCTGCATCGTGGATGGGCCTTCTTTCTCCCAGGGTCGAATTGATTAAAATGGTTTTGAATTCTTCTATACCTAAATTATCTTCACGGGCATACTGTATCATATTTTTATTTTTGATGGATCAGCAATCTATAATATTCCTCATATTGGGGTAATATTTTTTCAATATCAAAGTCAAGGGCTCGCTGATAGGCTTGATTTTTAAATAGATTTAATAAATGGTCGTTGCTTAATAATTCGACTGCTTTGTCAGCCATACCGTGAATATCTCCTACAGGCAACACAAATCCACTTTGGCCATTGATATTTAACTCAGGAAGTCCACCTGCATCGGATGAGATCACGGGTACCTGACATGCCATGGCTTCCAATGCGGCAAGTCCAAAAGATTCGTTTTCACTGGGAATTAAAAACAGATCACCGATTGCCAGCAATTCCTCGATCGCATCTTGTTTACCTAAAAAGCGAATATCATTACAAGTATCCAGCTTACGGCATAAATCTTCCATCCGCTGTCTCTCGGGTCCATCACCGATCAATAGCAATTTGCAGGGTAAATGCTTGCGTACTTCCTGAAAAATATAGATCACATCATCTACCCGTTTGACTTTCCTGAAATTGGAAGTATGGATCAATATTTTTTCACCATCGGGAGCTATAATTTTTTTAAAATGCTCTTTATCTATTTTCCTAAAACGACTAAAGTCGATAAAATTATAGATCACCCGGATGTCCTTATCTATTTTAAATTTGGAGAGCGTATCCTTTTTAAGATCATGCGATACTGCAGTAACGCCATCGGATTGATTGATACTAAACTGGACTACAGGAGCAAAAGATGGGTCTGTACCGACCAGGGTAATATCCGTACCATGCAATGTCGTCACCACCGGAATCCGAATCCCCTCTGTCTCCAAAATTTTTTTAACTATAAAAGCTATGGTAGCATGTGGTATGGCATAGTGGACATGTAAAAGATCGAGTCTTTCAAATTTAATTACGTCTACCAGTTTACTCGCAAGCGTGGTATCATAGGGGGTGTATTCAAATAATGGATAATCCAATGCATTCACCTCATGAAAATAGATATTGGCCTGGAAATGACTCAACCTGGCAGGTCGCTTATAGGTGATAAAGTGAATTTCGTGACCACGGGCTGCTAAACCCAATCCTAATTCAGTGGCTACCACTCCGGAACCACCAAAAGTGGGATAGCAAACTACACCTATCTTCATCTTGTAAATTTCGTTTTATATAGTTAGAAAGACAAATCTCCGGAAGTCATTGTTTACAATCACCGGAATAATATTTGCAAAATAAAGTTTTTATATATAAGTCTTTGAAAAAGTGAGTATTATGAGATTAACATCTTGCATTTATAAAAAAATTTGGCGTTCATTCTCGAATAATTAAAAAATTGGTGTCATTTTTGAAATAATTATTATTTTGAATTAAAATATGTAAGTAAGTTGGAATTTATTACCACCTTAAAAGCGTATATAAATATATGAAATTACCGGCTCCTGATTACCAAGGCGCGGAAGAAGCTATACTCCAGAAATTGGGGAAAGAACTTCCTAAAAGCTTGACATACCATGGCAAGCATCATACCCTTGATGTCTTGGAAGCTGGCATGACGATTGCAGAAACCGAAAAAATCAAAGGAAGAGATCTACAACTACTGAGATTGGCCATCTTACTCCACGACTCAGGATTTACCCATACGTACAGAGGTCATGAAGAAGAAGGATGTAAGATCGCCAAATCCATCTTACCCAAATATCATATTGGTCCGGATGATATAGAAATTGTCTGCGGTCTTATCATGGCTACTAAAATACCTCAAACGCCGGATACTCCGCTGGAAAGAATCATATGCGATGCCGATCTGGATTATTTAGGAAGAGAAGATGTTTATAAAATCGCGGATACACTCTATCACGAAATTTCAAAACACCTTGGTAAACTGGGTGAAGAAGAATGGAATAATTTACAAATTAGTTTTCTAGAAGCACATTCTTATTTTACAAATTTTTCTAAAAAACATCGGGGACCTGCCAAGCTCAAATATCTTAAAGAACTCAAGAGGCAAAAGATCACTGCCTGATCGCTCATGCAATTTATCTCTAATAGTGAATCTTTATTAAACAATGAATCTTCGTTGGACGCAAGTGTGGACAATTATTGGCGAATCCTCGATGTCAATCTTGCCTGGATACGGCAGTCCGATCAAAAAGCTTATACCATCTTCACCATTTATGGCATCTCGATTTCATTGGTTTTTTCGAATATAGCCATCATCAAGAACTTATTGGAAAAATCCATTGTAGTCGACGTGGTTTCCGTGATATATTTTATATCCTCCTTGATCGCAATCATTTATGGATTTAGATGTATACAGCCCAATATCCACATGAAATTTCCACCTTCCATCGTGTTTTTTGGGAATATTGCTTCTAATTTTAAGTCTCCGGTTGAATATCATGATCATAGTAAGGAGATCATTGTACACATAGAGAAAATGCAGCAAGAACTTTGCAATCAGATCTATATCAATTCAATCATAGCCCACAAGAAATACAATGACCTCAAAAAATCGATTACTGCCTTTTTGGTCAGCTTAATCAGTTTATTGATGATTGTTATTAATTTTTTTATAATGAAGTAAAGATCATCTGCCCGGGCCAACCTAAATTTAAGTCCTGTAATAATTATAACCGGCAGCAATTATAATCGTCGTGAATGATTGGATTCGGATGGTAAATCCTTCAGCACCACACCTCATCGTCCTTTTATCAATTTCAGTTTTCAACCCATATTCTTACTATCTTTGTTTTGATGAAATATTCAGCAAGAGACTTAGCTGCTATACTGAATGCCAAGGTAGAAGGTGATCCTACTGTCATGGTCAGCCATCCCAGTAAAATTGAAGAAGCCTTGCCGGGCACGATCAGTTTTCTTGGCAATCCCAAGTATGAAAGCTATGCTTACACGACCCAAGCCTCTATATTGATAGTTTCGGAAGATTTTATCCCAAGTAAACCCGTACAAGCGACATTATTGAGAGTGGCCAATGTCTATCAAAGCCTTAGCTTTTTACTCTCTAAATTTGATCAAAATGGCAAGCCCGAAGGAATTGCTCAAACTGCTGACATCCATTCGACTTCTAAAATAAATGCTTTGGTTTCGATAGGTGCCTTTTCTATTATTGAAAAAGAAGTAAGCATCGGTGAAGGCACGGCCATCTATCCTCATGTCTTCATTGGTCATAATACAACCATTGGCAAAGGATGCACAATCTATGCAGGAGTAAAAATATATCCCGGATGTGAGATTGGTGATGATGTAATTATACATGCCAATACGGTGATCGGCAGTGATGGTTTTGGTTTTGTTCCTGAAAATGGTGTATATAAAAAAATTCCTCAACTTGGAAATGTGATCGTTGAAAATCATGTTGAAATCGGTGCCAATTGTACCATAGATCGGGCTACGATGGGTAGTACGATTATACACAAAGGAGTCAAGCTGGACAATTTAATACAAGTGGCTCACAATGTGGAAATAGGTGAAAACACAGTGATTGCAGCCCAGACAGGAATTGCTGGCAGTACAAAGATCGGTGCAAGATGTATGATCGGCGGAGGTGTCGGTATTGCAGGACATCTCAAAGTGCCCGATGACACGCAAATACAAGGCCTGAGTGGAATAATGAATATTGATAATGTCCCCGGTCAAAAACTGTTTGGTTACCCTGCCATGCCTTATTATGATTTTCTAAAATCATATATCTTATTTAAAAAATTACCTGAGATTGAGAAAAGAGTTCGTGACCTGGAAAAAGATCAATAAATAAATTCCAGTGCAGGATTAAAATACTTCTCCAAGGTTGACAAACAATCCACGTGAATGATCTGCACCCCATGCAAAATCCAAGCCGAGATTGGATCTTGAATATTTATTCATTTTTATACGGATGCCGGTACCATACCCGGGGATTAATTTATTAAATTGATTCTTAAGCTGATCAGAAAAAGTCTGAATATTTCCAAAGACTACAGCACCAATTAAGCCATTGCGTGTGAGCCCAAACCGATATTCAGACTCTACATACATCATATTATTTCCCCGATACCGTCCTTGAATATAACCTCTCCCCGTATTAAAAAAATCATCCCACCCCGTGCTGGGCAATTGCAAATACGGCGGCTTTCCACTCAAGGTAAATGCATTGTAAGACCATAAACCTAAAATATTGTTTGTAAAGGCAGGAAATTGGTAATATTTCTTTAATTCTATGATGGATTGAGACCAATGGCTGCTACTTCCTAACCATTTTACATTAGGTCTATACCTGATGGATGCATACGCCCCTTTGGTAGGATTGACCGTATTATCTCTCGAATCATAAATGGATTGAAAATTAAGTCCGGATGCAATCTCATGACGATTGAAACCATATTGCTGAAAACTCGAAATGGTTTGGTCAGGCACATTGAGTTCTTTGATATTCCAATAATAATCCAGATAATATCCAATGCCTGCATACAACATAGGGCTCAGATTTTTTAGTATGGTATGGTGAAGCTTAATATAATGATAAGTCACATCTTCTTTGGTACCATAGACCGAATTGGGGCCCAGTCCATACACAGAAGTTGGGTAATTCATGTACCGGTCGTCGGCTAAAAAATTATATTTATTTTTTGAAGACCAAAGATTGGATTGAGCCACCCAGATGACTTGCTTGTTTTGAGTATAGGACAAACTGCTGGTGACGGTGGAAGAAGTAGTTTCAGCATCACGGCCATCGTGTTCGTAAATCGACGATAATACGATGGCCCCGCGGGTCTGTAATGTATACCCGGCAGCAGGAACTATCGCCCAATGATTTTTACTCGCATGGCCAGACTCAAATTCAATATCGGATTTCTTATGAGGAATAATTTCATGTAAAATGTCAATTACATCTTTCTGAGAATGAACGGCTTTAGACCTGTGCATCAATATTTTCTGACCAAAGCCATTGCAAGTGAAGTATAAGCAGAAAATAGCAAAAGAGACAGATCTGAGCATTTAAATAAGTTTTCGCAAATCGACCATCATATGGTAATAACCCAAACGAAAAAGTTGCTTGAAGCTTATATGAATTAACGATTTATTGGTTATTTTAGTTAATTCTTAATAGAAAGCTTCAGACGGATGGATTTATAAAATAGACCATCCTGCCCGTATGAAGGTTTAAATTTTGTAAATCCAGGTCAGGTGGATGGCCGTATAATTTAAATCACATTAGCAAAATAAAAATGAAGATCATAAAATGGGTGTTCGGAATAATAGGAATTATTCTGGCAGCAAGTGCAGGGCTTGCGTATTATTTCTCGCATAAGCAAGATGGATTGGCTAACCGTTCGCTTGATCAAACAGTTGTACCGATCGCTATATTTTCTGATAGCGTTTCGTTGGAACGAGGCAAGACCATCGCCGTTATGTGCAGAATATGTCACGAAAATGATTATTCAGGCAAAGCATTCTTTAACGACAATGCAATCGGTACCCTGTATAGTCCCAATATCACATCCGGTAAAGGATCAGCCACTGAAAAATACAACGATATGGATTGGATCCGAACCCTCAGACATGGACTTAATCCAAACGGCCGGCCTTTAATGGTCATGCCGTCCGATAATCTGGGTCAGCTGAGCGACCGGGATCTTGGAAGTCTCATCGGTTATCTAAAATCTCTGAAGCCTATAGATAAACCAAAAGGATCGGACCGGTTGACTTTCTTCGGTAAAATTTTGGCTGGTGCAGGAGCTTTCGGTAATTTATTTCCGTACGACATCATCGAACATCAAAAAGTAGATCATATACAACATATTAATTTAGCCGATACAATTGAGTATGGAAATTATCTTACTCGCTATCATGGATGCCGATCATGTCATG
>CALMKY010000386.1 GCA_937867195.1 uncultured Saprospiraceae bacterium
TCGTCTTTCAGTTTATCGCTTCCTGCATTCTGATTTCCGGCACGATCATTATTTACCAACAATTACGCTTTGTTCGAAATCGGGATCTGGGCTACAATCGCACACATATGCTGGTCATCAAAGGCACGGATAATTTGGGAAAAAATATTGAATCTTTTAGAGATGATTTGATGAAAATAAGCGGCATTCAAAATGTCACCATTTCCGGATATCTCCCTACGAATTATTCCCGGGGAAATACATCATTTTTCCCAACAACCACCCTCGATACGAAAGAAGCCATCTCCCTCCAGGAATGGTCAATCGATGAAAATTATATTCCTACCCTCCATATGAAATTAGTGCAAGGCCGGAATTTTTCAAAAGACATGGGCACTGATTCATCTGCCATCATCATCAATGAGGCTGCCGCTAAATTTATCGGCGGACAAAATATATTGAATAAAAAATTTTATAATATAAAAAACGACCTTACGAAAGAACTGAGCGAATACCATGTAATAGGCATTGTACAAGACTTTAATTATTCTTCATTTAAAGATAAAGTGCTTCCATTGGCATTCAGATATAAGCTTTCAAACTGGTCCATGACGGTAAGATTAAACACCCCGGACCACCATCATGTCATTGATCAGATTAAAAATAAGTACAAAGCCTTAGCACCGGCCTTCCCATTTGAATACAGTTTTATGGACGATGATTTCCAACGTTTTTTTGCAGGAGAGCAAAAAGTAGGTAAATTATTCACCGTGTTTGCATCACTCGCTATTTTTATTGCCTGCATGGGTTTATTTGGTCTTGCTACTTTCATTGCTGAACAAAGAACAAAAGAAATCGGGGTAAGAAAAGTCCTGGGGGCCAGTGTATCAATCATTACGACTATGCTATCTAAAGAATTTATCAAATTGGTTCTATTGGCTATTGTCATTGCGACCCCGTTGGCTTATATTTTTATGAATAAATGGTTACAAACTTTTGCGTATCGTATCTCATTGCAATGGTGGATGTTTGCTTTGGCAGGACTGATTGAAGTGGCTATTACGATCGTAACAGTAAGTGCACAAAGTGTGAAGGCGGCATTAGCTAATCCTGTAAAATCTATCAGAACAGAATGAAAATATTTTATTTCAAAATTGGTCATTTTTCTTTCCAATAGCTATCCGGAATAATGAATAATATCATTGCATCCATTAAATCCATAGGGAAATACCGGCTGTTTGCAGGCCTCAATATCATCGGTTTAAGCATCTCGATCAGTGTAGGTTGGATTATCTATCGATTGAATGTTTATGAATTTAGTTATGAACAGAATCTCCCGGCAAAAAACAAAATCTACCGGGTCATTTCGGGATTTGTATTTGATGAAAAGGAACAACATAATAGCGGCGTATCCAAACCATTGTATCAGGGTATACGAAATGAAATCAATGGTCTTGATTATGCAGTGCCATTGTATGGCCAATATATAAAATCCATTGAGATAAACCAGGCATCAGATCAAGCTACTATTATCGACGAACCTAAAAACATTGCAGCGACAGATTCTTCCTATTTTGCCATGCTCCCCTATCGCTGGATTGCCGGATCAGCTTCCTACGCCTTTAGGTCTCCCAATAGTGTCGTCTTAACTGAATCGAGAGCCAATAAATATTTTCCAGGTAAAAACCCGAATGACATACTTAACCAAACT
>CALMKY010000387.1 GCA_937867195.1 uncultured Saprospiraceae bacterium
CTTTGAAAACCATCGACTGCATACACTGAAGGATCCCCTGATATCCGGATAAACGATATCATATTTTGGGCCTGCGGATTAAAGCTAAATTTCCCGGTATAAAAATCAGTTATGAGTTTGCCGGATGCATAAGCCTGTACATGCGAGGCAGTACTGTCATCGATTTCATAATCTTTCCAATGATCTTTGTTTTGAGTGGTGATTGATTTTACTTTGATAGAAGGTAATTCACGAAGTAAATTTTCCGCACTTCCTGCTTCTGCCGGGACCGTCTTGCCATTTTGTGTCACTGACCAGGCACCTGATTTTTTTTCCAGTATGATTTCTTTGTGCTGATCGGTCAGCGGATGCAGTATTATTTTATCTATGCGGGCGGTATCGGCTTTAATGATTTCAGATTTAAATGATCGGTCCTGCTTGCGATTAAATAATTGACTGAGCCCCCAGATTGCCAATAATGCAAGTAAGATATATATCAGTTTTTTATTATTCATGGTTTAATTTCTTTGTGGATTACGCATTAAACATATCGCTCAGACATACGCTGGATTCTGATGGCTTTATTCCTCTGGGACCTGATAAAACCGTAAACAATTACGAGTAAGATCGGGACCAGGAAGTTGGCATATTTCAAGAATGACTTTTTACTGTCATCGATTTCCTTAATGGGATGGGTGGTCGCGCCTTTTGTTCTCAATTCCATCAATCCTGATTCATCACTTAACCAATCAATGCTGTTCACCAATAAATTAATATTATCCGGAGATAGGGATTTTCCTTCCTGTTGATTGATCGCAAAATCTCCATCCCCGTATACGATCATTTTCCAGGCCGGAGCACTTATTTTCTCAACCACACCCCCCATAGAAATATTTCTTTTTGGAAAATCAGTCTGTGTCCATTGCCGTTGGATATCAAAGGCTAAAGGTAAATTCTGTGTATTGGACTTCTCTGATGAACTCACTAATGAAGTAAACTTCACGCTGCTGTCACCTTTTGCGGTCACACTGCTCACAAAAGGAAATATCACTTGCTCCAACCCTTTGGTAACCGGATGGGAAGAAAAGTCAGCTGCTAACGGTAAGTAAGGAAACTTGATGGGTGTCATCATGGTAAAGAAACCTTGTTGTTGCTGAACCGTCACCTGACCACACCGGGAGTCTACGATTAAATCTTTATTGACATTGACACCTTTGGTAGCCAGCCACTCGGCCATCCCTGTGCTTACCTCGCTGGCCGTAGCTTGTTGTAAATTGCCATCCACATTATTTATAGCGATGACCATTTTACCGCCTTTATTAAGATAGGCATCCAAATTTTGAAATACCACAGGTTTGATGGTATCCTTTGGTCTCACCAAAATCAAGGTTTTGTATTTATCAGCAATGGGATTATTAGGATCGACGGGTTCTACATTATAAAGGGCAGATAACGTCTGGGAAACCTGGCCGAGTTCCTGTTGTGTGGCACATCCATAACCAGCAATTAATCCTAGAGATGGTTTATTGGTATTGGAGATTTTTTTTATGGAGGTGGTAAGATCGTATTCCATGGATGCACCAGGCTGAATAAATGGTAATACGTCTGTTCTCTCTCCCATTTTTAAAACAGCCCCGAGATATGCTTTTTGTTGTTTGGATTGATCTTTATCCCGTACATCGATTAAAATGGGTCTGATGCCGGCTTTTTGAGCAGTAGCTTCGACCTCACCACCTTCATTCGGGTTGATAAATTCATAATTAATTTTACCTCCGCTGCGGTTGGCATATTCGACCAGCATATCTTTAAAATCAGATCTCACCTTTGCAATATTAGCAGGCAAATCTTTTGAAAAATACGCAGTAATGGTAATGGGATCATCCAGGTTCTTGAGAATATTTTTAGTCGATTTACTCAATGTAAATTCTCCGCTTTTGGTAAGATCCAATCTCACAAAATATCTTCTTGAGATCAGGTTTACCAGTAACAAGATTCCGGAGATTAATAATATGGTGGTAAGATTTTTTTTCATTGTATGCCTGTGTGTTTATCTTTTAGAAATAAAATATTCCGCCAGGAACAATCCGATCGCTGTGATGGAACCAAAATAAATCAAATCCTTCGTATCCACCACTCCTCGCGAGATCGAATCGTAATGATTGGTCAGGCTCAGCGTCTGGAATAAGTCGCTCAACCATCCACTGGTTCCGCCCGCCAGAAAATCGAATAATAAATGAAAAAAGATCCCAATCAATAAGGCCAATAGAAATGCCACAATCTGATTGTTTGTAATACTGCTGGCAAACAATCCAATCGCAATGTAGGCAGATGCCATTAGTAGTAATCCAATATATCCTGTGATCGTAGCGCCGTGATCTATTTTTCCCAACCAGGCGATGCTGACATAATACGGGATGGTAAACAACAAGGCCACTCCCACCAACAGCAAACATCCCAAATATTTGCCGATGACCACATCCCGGTCAGTGACTGCTTTTGTAAGCAACATCTCGATGGTCCCGGTTTTCTTTTCTTCTGCAATCATTTTCATGGTCAGGGCCGGAATAAAGAAAAACAAGGTCCATCGGGCCACTGAAAAAAACACATCCAGATCTGCTTCCCTCCGCATAAAAACATCACTGCCCTGGATCCAGGTAAAAAATCCACTGAACCCAAGAAAAGCAGCTAGTAAAATATAAGCTACCAAAGAATCAAAAAATGACCCGAATTCTTTTTTTGCTATGACGAATGATTTATTCATATATCATGATTGAAATACATTTTAAAGAAAACTTATACTAATTAATTCATCGTAAGATCGCGGAAGATATCTTCCAGCTTCGTTTCGAATGGAATCAGTTCAGTGATGACCCATTTGCGGTCAACGCATAATTGGAAGAGATGACGATTGGAAGGAATATTGGGTTTACTCACCACTTCAAATTTATGCTTACCCGCATCCAGGACATTAACTGATTCTACAGAGGCCATATTTCGAATCGATGTGACGATGTCATCGATATTTCCATCTTCGATGCGTACATGATATACATCCTGACCCTGAGATTGTTGCCGAAGTGTACTGGCAGTGCCATCCGCCACGATTTTACCCTTATTTATGATTAAGATCCGATCACAGGTAGCTTCTACTTCAGGAAGAATGTGGGTGCTGAACAATACGGTCTTTTGCCTTCCCAGGTTTTTAATCAGATCCCGGATCTCTATAATTTGATTCGGATCCAAGCCTGTCGTGGGCTCATCCAGAATTAAAATCTCGGGATCATGGATCATGGCTTGCGCCAGGCCTACCCGTTGCTTATACCCTTTAGATAATTCGGAAATCAATTTATGCTTTTCTACATCAAGTCCACATACTTTAATCATTTCCCTTACCCGATCCTTGATTTTTTCCTTCGGATAACCTTGTAAGGAAGCTACGTATTCCAGGTAATCCATGATGGGCATTTCATAATACAATGGATTGCTTTCCGGTAAATATCCAATCTGTCGCTTGAGGTTATTATCTTTTACAGATTTACCGCCGATCAGGATATCACCATGCTCGACATCGAGATACTGAGCTATCATTTTCATCGTGGTGGTTTTGCCGGCACCATTTGGACCCAGAAAACCAAGAATTTCTCCCGGTTTGACATCAAAACTAATATTATCTACAGCCTTTTGGGCCCCATATTGTTTGGTCAGATTGAGGACTTTGATATCCATACTCCTGCAAGTTCGTTTTTAAAGAAGCGCAAAAATATCAAAAAACTCCTTCCGTCAAGAATAACTTACTAAACTAAAGTTTTGTTAAAAATTTCCCCCTATTGACTTTATCAATTATTCAATCCACCGGCATTTACCCAACATATGATGGAGTTCTTTTGAGAAGCGGTCAGTTTGCCATTTTTGGGCATAGAGCCGGAAGAAACTGCAGATGAAATGCTGTTTTTTGCAGCCGATATCTGACTATAATCTGTTAGAGGACCCGGACCGTTATTGGTACCGCTGCCATGACACGATCCACCGCTACAGCTTCCCTGTATAATGGGATTTACATCGCTGGCAAATGATTTGGCTACCGAGGTGCAATCTACAGAGCTAGTGGTCGTCGTCGTTGTGGTGGTGGTGGAAATATCCTTACTACATGAATTGATTAAAATGATACAAATAAAAATAATTCCGATCCAAAATCTTCTTTTCATTCATTATTATTTTAATGCATTAACGGAAAGAGCGTGCCAGCGGTTGTCTTTGAAATATGCAGGTTTCTGTTATAAGGATTGGATTTATTTAACTTTTGATAAATCTAAAAATTTGAAAGAATCAAAAAAATGAAATGCTTTCTTATCATCATCCCATTTTTTTAAACCGATTACCTGCATCGAATAATATTTTTTCCCTGCCATAAACGCTTTGGTGCGGATAAATTTATTATCTCCAAAAGTCGTTTTCCATAAATAACCTGGATATCCAAATTGTCCAATCACTGATTGATATTGCTTTTGACCTTTTACCTGTAATACTGATTCATCGATCGCAGCCTGAAAAAATTCTTCGATCAAATCAGTACTGTCAGAATGCATTCCACCTTCAGGATACTCACAATACGACAATTGATAAATCAATGTCGAATCTTTGTGTACAAATGTATTGTATATCAGATCGCCGATCTCCGTTTTGATGGTATCTTTATACGTCTTTATTTGCAGAGGAAACCACATCTGGAAGTTGCCCGGGACATGGATAAAAATATTTTTTGGATCTTCCTGGGATAAAACTGTTTCGGCAGTCAAAAGAATTAGACATATTGACAATACTTTTGTAATATGATTCATAGTCATTTTAACGAGTTGAAGCTTCTAAAAATCAATTTATTACCTCATTTTATATTTTTATTAATATTTTAAAAATTTTAATTAAAAAAAGAGAGTTAGAAGGAAAAAAAAAGAAAGGAGTTTGAGTTTTGAAAGGAAGGTAAGTTTATGTAGTTTTTATATTTGTGTTTTTGAAAAAATTAAAAATTACACCCCGCGAGCGAAGCGAGCGGTCGCCCTCGAAGTCCTGTTGGCGCATGGACGGCTGCGCGCCGCGATGCGACTTCGTACGGAACCGCCTCCAACGTCGCGTGGGTTGCCGCTGGCGTGGCGGGATCTGGCGCGCTCGGGTTCGGGTTCCTGACGAGCTTCTAACGCCGCGTCACAGCC
>CALMKY010000388.1 GCA_937867195.1 uncultured Saprospiraceae bacterium
TACAAGTGGAAAAACGTATTCTTCTTACGAATCGATTGGTGGAGATATCGACGGAGACGCCAGGAAATACTTTACGAAGGGTATCGGAAAGCTGGTCATTCTCCGTTAAAAGTGTGTGCAAAGTTCCCGGTACAGCTTCAGATATTGTGGTACAATGGACATTGAAGAGAAACGGGCTATTGCATTTTTACTAATCATCTGTCGGTTAAATCGATGATATGCTGCTTGCATTTTTACAATGGCTTCGGCCATGGCAGAGGAATCATCTTTGGGAATCAAGATTCCGTTTGAATCATTAATAAATTCTTCAGGGCCTCCACATCGGGTAGAAATTACAGGTATGCCGGCACTCAATGCTTCTGCTGCAGCCACACAAAATGTTTCTTCATCGCTCGGAACTACTAAGAAATCAGCATTTCTTATTATTTGCCATTTTTCATTTTGATTAGAAATAGTACCATGCCATTCAATATGAACATTTAATTTCTTTGCCAGGTAAGCATATTCATTTCTATAGGTCCCATCCCCTATCACGTGCAGGGACGGACGATGCTCACCTGGTATCCGCGACATGGAATCAATAAGTAAATCGAGTCGCTTAACTTTTCTGTTTAATATTCCTATAAATAATAAAGAATTGCCAAACGATTTTGCTTGGATATTGCGCGGTCCATGTATTGTTACAACGTTTGGTATGACTCCCGAAATACGATCATCTGCATAGGTATATTTATTTTTTAAATAATTGCTGACAAATATGATCCGATCCATATTCCTCATTAAAATTGACATCTGATATCCCCACGTCTTCAATTTTGCATCCATGGCTTGCGAAGAATGTTCAGTTAAGATCACTTTTATTCCTGGGAAACTTTTCCTGATTTCTTCCCAAATGGCCAACCCTGGATAGGCTGCATGTATGTGCAGAATATCAGGCTGAATCGATTCGAACAGTCTTTTAAAGTACATCCTATGCTGCTTAATCCAATGAAAGCCAGATTTTGGTGACAAGCTCAGAATCCAGGGCGATTCAATTATTTTAATATTCTCAGATAAATCTGTGGCTAAGGGTTTGATCTTCCGGAATCGTCGTTTCAATAGAAAGTATAGATTTCGTCCATTAAAGTGCAGATAGTTATGATGATATAACCAAATAAAATGATCAATCGACTTGTCGTACACAGCAATTTCATTGATTAAATCTTTAATAAATATTCCTTCCATTGGATTGCTTTGTACGGGCCACCATGCGGGTATATGCAAAATCTTCAATTCGGAATATTTGAAGGAATACAAAATATATTAATACCAGCCTTCAATTTTAGAATATCTTTCTTATCGATTAAATTCAGTTTACCATATGTGGAACTAATATAGAATTCAGAATAACCCAAAGATTCTAAAAGGTCTAATACATTCTGCGTTGTTGAATTATATCTGCTTAAGTTTTTTTCTTCCAATTCAATAAATAAGACAGGCCTGTGCTTGGCGATGGTTACCACCCCTCCTTGTAAAACTTCCAGCTCCATTCCTTCTACATCCAGTTTTAAAAAGTCAATTTTACTAATTTCTCTTGTGCTGATATAATGATCCAGGGACTCAATAATTCCATCTGATGTTGTCAAGGGACTGTTTACAAGATAATTCATTCCGGCATTTCGATGATTCTCATAAATTATTTTATAAGGCCATTCCGTACTTCCAATCGCTATTTTTTCGACGACAACATTCTGAAAGTTGTTTAAAGCTAAATTTTTCTTCAATAATTCAAAAAAAGAGGAAGGCTCTATTGCGTACACCAAACCCGCCGGTAGCCATTTACAAAACAAAATAGTCCAAATACCGATATTTGAACCAACCTCCACGATTACATCATTGGGTTTTATCAAACTTTTAGCAGCCTGTACGTCCCACTGTTCATAGTTCCCTCTGAAAAAAATTGAATTTCCCAGATGCTCCGAAGGGTCCATTGAAATTTTTAAATTTCCATCATAGTCATAGAT